>JAUNNW010000070.1 GCA_030531285.1 Synergistaceae bacterium
CAAATCTTGCGGACGAACTGCTGTCCTCGCCGGAAAAGCTTCGGGAAATATCCGACGGCTACGGTAGAATGCAGTTTGATTATGGGGCAGCAAGGCGTATTGCGAACGAAGTTGAGGTCTATTTCTCAAAACGCAGCTGCAGGTCAATGAATTTGTACAGGACGGAAGAAGATTAACGCGGCAGCTGAAGGCTGATTGCAGAGTGTTGTGTTTTGATTTACCCCCCCTGAATGCAAGGGGGCTTTATTTTATTCGTGGACAGAATGAAAACCGATGAAAAAAAACAGGAAGAATTTTTCATTTAGCTCTTGCCTTTTTGCAAAGTTTCCGTTATAATATTTGTTAAATTTTTCACAATGTATAAAACAATTGAGGCTGTACGGCGGTTTGTTGTGTATCACCGGTTGTTTGTACGTTGTGTACGCTTTGGCACAGTTAATATCAGTTTGTAATTGTGCAGGCAGTAAAATTTACAGGGGGAGTTCGCAATGACAAGAAAAGTAGTACTGGCAGGAGCCTGCCGCACGGCAATCGGAACTATGGGTGGGGCGCTTTCCTCAACACCGGCGGTTCAGCTCGGAACAATCGTAGTCAAGGAGGCTCTTAAGAGAGCAAATGTACCTGCAGAAGCAGTTGAGCATGTTTATATGGGCTGTGTTATTCAGGCTGCTCTCGGACAGAACGTTGCGCGTCAGATATCGGTCAATGCCGGTATTCCCGTAGAGGCTTCAGCTGTTACCGTCAATGTTGTGTGCGGCTCAGGTCTTGAGAGCATCAATATGGCAGCGCGTATGGTTCGCGACGGTGATGCTGATGTTGTTGTTGCCGGAGGCGCCGAGAATATGTCAATGGCACCGTACGCCCTTGAAAAAGGCCGCTACGGCTATCGCATGGGGCATGCCACAATGTACGATACGATGATAAAAGATGCTCTCACGGATGCTTTTGAAAATATCCACATGGGGCTCACTGCGGAAAATATCTGCGAGCAGTGGGGGCTTACAAGAGAAGAACTCGACGAATTTTCGCTTGTCAGCCAGCAGAAATGCGAAGCGGCAATCAAAGCAGGTTTTTTCAAGGAAGAGATCGTTCCCGTCGAAATTAAGAAGAAAAAAGAAACGATTTTGTTTGACACGGACGAAGGTCCGCGTGCAGGTATGACAATGGAAGCTCTTGCAAAACTCAAACCGGCGTTCAAAAAAGACGGAGGAATTGTTACGGCGGGCAACTCATCAGGCATTAATGACGGAGCGGCGGCTGTTGTTGTTATGACTGAGGAAAAAGCAAAAGAATTTGGCGCGGCAATTCAGGCTGAGTGGATTAACGGCGCTCTTGCAGGTTGCGAGCCCCGCATTATGGGTATTGGCCCCGTGAACGCGACAAGGAAACTTATGCAGAAAACCGGACTCAAGATAGATGATTTCGATATGATAGAAGCCAACGAAGCCTTTGCGGCTCAGTCTGTGGCGGTTGGCAAAGAGCTTGGTTTTGACAAGGCAAAACTGAATGTCAGCGGTGGCGCAATAGCGCTTGGTCATCCTGTTGGAGCGTCAGGCGCGCGCATTCTTGTAACGCTTATCCACGGCATGAAACGCACGGGAGCCAAAACAGGCCTTGCCACGCTTTGCATAGGCGGCGGTCAGGGTTGCGCAATGGCAGTAAAGGCTTATGAAGGCTAAGCGCGATATTTGACACGCGTACGGCTTTGACATGGCAAAAGGAGGAAATATATGCAGTTTATAAAATACGAAACACACGATGCTATCGGCATTATAACGATTGACAGGCAGGAAGCGCTGAACGCGCTTAACACAGACGTGCTTAACGAACTTGACGGCGTTATCAATTCAATAGATTTGGACACAATACGCGTTGTTATTCTCACTGGTGCCGGCACAAAATCTTTTGTGGCAGGCGCGGACATTGCCGAGATGTGCCATCTCTCACACGCGGAAGGCAAACGTTTCAGCCACAAGGGGCTCAGAGTTTTCCGCAAGCTTGAACTGTTTCCAGCGCCTGTTATAGCAGCTGTCAACGGCTATGCTCTCGGCGGCGGCTGCGAGCTTGCCCTCAGTTGCGACATTCGCATTTGCTCTGAAAACGCCATGTTTGGCCAGCCTGAGGTTACCTTGGGCATCACGCCTGGATTTGGAGGCACGCAGCGTCTTGCGCGCACCATAGGCGTTGGCAAGGCTAAGGAAATGATTTATACGGCGAAACCGATTAAGGCTGATGAAGCATACAGGCTTGGGCTTGTGAACGCCGTTTATCCTCAGGCAGAACTTATTCCCGAGGCGATAAAGCTTGCGGAAAAAATCGCGCATAACGCGCCTATCGCAGTTCGCGCGTGCAAGGAAGCAATCAACTACGGTTTGCAGGTTGATATTGACTCAAGTCTTCGTATCGAGGGCAACATCTTCGGCAGCTGCTTTGAAACGGCAGACCAAGTCGCAGGTATGGAAGCCTTTCTCGCGAAGAAAAAAATTGACAAGTTCCAAAACAAATAGTTGACGTTCGGCTGCTGCGGCATGCTCCGCAACAGCCCGGTTTTTCTTTTTATGAAATTCGCGTTGTGCAAAAATTCACAAATAATATTCAGGGAGGGTTTATTATGAAAATAGGCATCATAGGCGCAGGCACAATGGGCTCCGGTATCGCGCAGGCTTTTGCAAAAACGGAAGGCTACGAGGTTTGCCTTTGCGACATCAACGATGAATTGGCAGCCAAGGGCAAGGCAAAAATCGCAAAAGGGCTTTCAAAGCAAGTTGAGAAGGGCAAAATTGAACAGGCTGCGGCAGACGCGATTCTTGCCAAAATTGCGACAGGCACAAAGGAAATCTGCGGTGACTGCGATCTCGTTGTTGAAGCCGCAATTGAGAATATGGAGATAAAGAAACAGACTTTCCAAGAACTTCAGGCAATTTGCAAACCGGAATGTATGTTCGCGACAAACACATCGTCTCTTTCAATCACGGAGCTTGGCAAGGGGCTTGACCGGCCGCTTATCGGTATGCATTTCTTCAATCCCGCGCCGGTAATGAAGCTTGTGGAAGTCATTGCAGGGCTCAACACGCCGGAAGAAATGGTGCAGACAATTAAAAACATTGCCGCTGAAATCGGCAAAACTCCCGTTCAGGTTGCGGAAGCTGCGGGTTTTGTTGTCAACCGCATTCTTATTCCGATGATTAACGAAGCAGCCGGCATCCTTGCAGACGGCGTTGCTTCGGCAGAAGATATTGACGCGGCAATGAAACTTGGCGCCAATCATCCCATGGGGCCTCTTGCGCTTGGCGATCTTGTTGGGCTTGACGTATGCCTTGCCATTATGGAAGTCCTTTACAGCGAATTCGGCGATTCAAAATACCGCCCGCATCCGCTTCTTCGCAAAATGGTGCGGGGCGGACGCCTTGGCATAAAGACAGGACAGGGCTTCTTTAATTACGCAAAATAACCCATGTCGGCATAATCGGAGGCAATCACTATGGATTTTAGGCTATCCAAAGAGCATGAAATGGCAAGAAATCTGTTCCGCGATTTTGCGCAAAACGAAGTCAAGCCGTTTGCGCAGGAGGTTGACGAAACTGAAACTTTCCCGCGCGAAACCGTCGGCAAAATGCAAAAGTATGGTTTTCTCGGCATTGACGTCCCCAAGCAATACGGCGGACAGGGTTGTGATTCTCTTGCCTATGTTATGGCAATAGAAGAAATTTCAAAGGTTTGCGCCACAACAGGCGTTATCCTTTCGGCGCACACTTCTCTTTGCTGCGGGCCCATTCTTAAATTTGGCAGTGAGGAACAGAAACAGAAATATCTTGTTCCTCTTGCAAGCGGCAAAAAGCTCGGAGCCTTTGCTCTTACTGAACCAAACGCAGGCACAGACGCAGCGGGTCAGCAGACGAAAGCATATCTTGACGGTGGAGAATGGGTGCTCAACGGCAGCAAAATCTTTATCACAAACGGCAAGGAAGCCGATATCTACATCGTATTTGCGATGACCGACAAATCGCTGGGTACAAAAGGCATTTCAGCGTTTATAGTTGAAAAGGAAACCCCCGGATTTACGTTTGGAACAAAAGAAAAGAAAATGGGCATACGCGGCTCTTCCACTTACGAGCTGGTGTTTACCGACTGCCGCATCCCGAAGGAAAATCTTCTTGGCGCGCAAGGAAAAGGATTTTCAATAGCCATGCAGACGCTTGACGGCGGACGCATAGGAATTGCCGCGCAGGCACTCGGCATAGCCGCAGGCGCGCTTGAAGCGGCAACTGCCTACGTTAAGGAACGCAAGCAGTTCGGCAGAGCTCTCGCAAAATTCCAGAATACGCAGTTCAAGCTCGCTGATATGGCAACACGCGTTGAGGCTGCTCGCCTTATCGTCTACAAAGCTGCAATGGCAAAAGACAGCCAGAAAAAATTCTCCGTGGAAGCCGCAATGGCAAAACTTTTCGCGGCGGAAACGGCAATGGCGGTCACTACCGAAGCCGTTCAGCTTCTCGGCGGATACGGCTACATTCGCGAATATGACGTTGAAAGAATGATGCGTGACGCAAAAATCACGGAAATCTACGAAGGCACGAGCGAAGTGCAGCGCATGGTCATCTCCGGCGCTCTGCTGCATTAGGGTAAGGGGTGAACAGAATGAAAATCGTTGTTTGTATCAAACAGGTGCCGAACACAAATGAAGTTAAGCTTGACCCTGTAACAGGTACTCTTATCCGCGAAGGAGTTCCAAGCATACTCAATCCCGATGACAAAGCAGGGCTTGAGGCGGCGTTGCAGCTCAAAGACAAATACGGCGCAAAAGTAACCGTACTTTCAATGGGCCCAATGCAGGCTGACGCAGTGCTTCGCGAAGCTCTTGCGATGGGCGCTGACGATGCGTATTTAGTTTCCGGCCGCGAATTCGGAGGAGCCGACACGCTTGCGACTTCAACTACAATCGCCGCTGCTGTCAAAAAACTGGACTTTGACCTTGTAATAACAGGCCGCCAGGCGATTGACGGAGACACAGCTCAGGTTGGTCCGCAGATTTCTGAACATCTCGGCATTCCCAACGTTTCCTATGCGGAAAACATAGAAATTGAAGACGGCTGCGTTGTTGTCAAACGCCAATACGAAGACAGACACCACATTATCAAAGCAAAAATGCCATGTCTTGTAACGGCGCTCGGCGAAATGAACACGCCGCGCTATATGACGCCCGGCGGAATATTTGACGCATACCGCGAAAAAGAAGTAACCGTCTGGGGCAGGGCGGAACTCTCTGAGCTTCCGGATGAAGCTCTCGGGCTTAAAGGCTCGCCGACACGCGTTGCAAAATCCTTCCCGAAGAGCCTAAAACCCGCAGGCGTTAAAGAACAATTTGACGACGCGGACGAAGCAGCAAACTACATCGTTGCAAAACTCAAAGAAAAATTCGTAATATGACGGGGTGAGACAGATGAGTTTTCAGGATTACAAAGGCATCTTTGTATTTGCGCAGCAGGTTGACGGCAAACTCAACAGTGTTTCCTTCGAACTGATCGGCAAAGCAAAAGAACTTGCCGCAGATCTTGACACAACGGTAACGGCGCTGTTGCTTGGCAGCGGTGTTGAAAATCTCTGCGATGAACTTGCAGCCTACGGCGCGGACAAAGTTATCCTTATCGATGACCCCGCGCTCAAAGACTACACGACAGAGCCGTACGCTCAAGCGGTGACGGCGGCAATCAATAAATTCAAGCCGGAGATTGTCATGTACGGAGCAACGGCGATTGGACGCGACCTTGCACCCCGCATTTCAGCCCGTGTTAAAACAGGTCTCACCGCAGACTGCACAAAACTTGAAATAGACCATGAAACAAAACAATTTCAAATGACGCGTCCTGCCTTCGGCGGCAACATTATGGCAACAATTATCTGCCCTGAACACAGACCGGCAATGTCAACGGTTCGCCCAGGCGTTATGCAGAAAAGAGAGCCTGTCGCTAATGCGAAAGCAATTGTTGAAAAATTTGATCCAAAGCTTGAGAAAAACGACAAATTTGTTGAAATACTTGAGATAATCAAAAACGTGTCCACCGCAAAGGACATAATGGACGCAAAAATTCTTGTATCAGGCGGACGCGGAGTGGGAAGCAAAGAAAACTTCAAAATTCTTGAAGATCTTGCTGACGCAATTGGCGGAACAGTCGCATGTTCACGCGCGGCAGTAGATGCCGGCTGGACAGAAAAAGATATGCAGGTCGGACAGACAGGAAAAACAGTCCGCCCTCACGTCTATTTTGCAATCGGTATATCCGGTGCCATACAGCATCTTGCCGGTATGGAAGAATCCGATATAATAATTGCAATCAACAAAGACGAAACAGCGCCGATATTTGACGTCGCCGATTACGGAATAGTAGGCGATCTCAACAAAATTGTGCCTGCGCTTACGGAAAAACTCAAAGCGCTCAAAGCATAAGCGAAAACACAAAACGGGATGAATTGTTAGTTGACTTGTCAGAATAATTTACAGCCGGCAGAGATAAATTCTCTGCCGGCATTGTTTTTAGGTTTTGTCTGTCGGAACAAGAAACAGAACCCCTGTTAAGGGGCTCTGTCAGTTAGCAGTTTTCGGGATTTTCGAACGTCCCGAATTTTACAACTTTCCCTGCGTTCATAAGAGGCTTGCCTTTTGCAATTACGTACTGCAGCGAGTAGTCGTCCTGTGAAAGAACAAGAATATCCGCATCGGTATTTCTTTCAATTTTTCCTTTGCGGAACAGTTTGAGCCGTTTGGCAGGGTTTGTCGTAACGAGCGAGAGCGCCTGTGTCAGATCTGCTTTTGTCTGTGTGATGATGTCACGCAGTGACGAGATGAGCAGCGACGGGTCGCCTACGCCCATTCTCACAAAATCACCGGCTTCGTTGAACACAGGCATGCTGCCGTTTCCGTCTGTGCTGAGCGAGTACTGTGCGAGCAGTTTGTCTCCGCCTGTGGCGAGTATTCTGTCAACGGATTCTGTGACAGGAACAGCTTCGCTTCCCATTCCTGTGGTCATGTCGGCTATGCCGCCTTCTGCACAGTATTTTAACGATGACGCAAACAGATCTTCACAGCGGTTGATATGCGTAGGTATAACCTGTGTTCTCGGTATATCCGTACCTTCAACTGCGTCACAGATGAATTTTAGCCCGTCCTTTTCAGAACCCATGTGGATTTCAACTACGCCTGCCTTGCCGGCGATGATGCCCGCAACGCGCGTGTTCGAGATAATTCTTCTGAGTTCTTCGACCGACGGGTGCGAGGAACGGTGGTCTGCAAGAGCGATTTTTGTACCGATAATTT
>JAUNNW010000071.1:0-2436 GCA_030531285.1 Synergistaceae bacterium
CTCATTATCCCACATGCATTTGGGACTGCCAATGAAAAACAATATACAAGGGGGACTGTTTCAGTCCCCCGCTTTTGTATTCTCATACGCACCGGCGCAGAAAATGCGAAAATCATATAACTTTTCAACAATCTATTGCAATATAATTATTTTATAATTATAATACACTTATGAACAAGATATCATTTGAGTGGGACGAGCACAAGAACGCCACCAACGTTAAGAAGCATAACGTGTCATTTGAAGAGGCAGTCAGCGTATTTTATGACGAAATGGCTCTTTTGATTGACGACCCCGAACACTCACAGGAAGAAGAACGATTTATTATTCTCGGCTTCAGCAGAAGGGCAAATTTGCTTATTGTATGCCACTGTTACCGAAACGAACAATCAGTAATCCGTATAATATCCGCACGCCACGCAACGAAACATGAAAGCAAACAATATTCAGGAAGAAAGCGGTGAACGAAATGAGAGACGAATACGATTTTTCACAGGCGCGTAAAAATCCTTACGCCAAACAGCTGAAAAAACAGATAACAATCAACCTTGACATTGAAACAATAGACTACTTCAAAGCGCAGTCCTCCGCTTCGCGTATCCCCTATCAGACGCTGATAAATCTCTATCTTTCCGACTGTGTTGCAAACAACAGGCAACTCAAAGTCAGCTGGCAGTAAATATCGTCTGTTAAAAAACAAAGCGGGGGACTGAAATCAGTCCCTAGCTTGTCATCTACCTCCGTACAATCTTGGATTACGGTCAGTTTAGTGGATTCTGCTTTCATGCCCCAAGAAAAACCATTTCCACTCTTCGTAAATTTCGCGCAGCTCAGATGTCAGCAGTTCAAGAGGTTCATCATTGGGAAGCTTTGCGCCGTAATACGCACCTGCTATTGCTCCGGCTATTGCGCCCATCGTATCCGCGTCACCGCCGAGAAGCACGCAGTTTCTTATGGCATCTTCGTAATTGAGCGATTCAAGAAAACACTGAATCGACTCAGGAACACTTCCCTGACAGGTTTCGTTCCAAACGTACGTTTCCTGCAATCCGCCGTTTTCGTAAATACCGCGAATGCCGGGGTAATTTGCTTCAAGATATTCCGATATTCCCCTTTTTGCCTTTCTGCCACCGTCTAAAGCCATAAAAACTGAAACAGCCGTCACTTCCGCGCCCTTTATGCCCTGCGGATGATTATGGGTAACCTCAGTTACCATACGGGAGAGTTTTTTTGCTTCCTCAACGCTTCTCGCAATGGCACCGACAGGCGAAACACGCATCGCAGCGCCGTTTCCATAACTGTTGTACGGCTTTGGGTTTTGGCTGAAAATCCAGTCGAGAAAACGTTGTCCGTAATCTCCGTCAGGATATTTTCTGCCGAGCTTCTGCATCCAGTAGACAGCCTGTTCGGACAAATCAGAATAATCCTCCGAGCTTTCCATAAGTGCCTTGGCAATCGCAAGCGTCATTACGGTGTCATCGGTAAATCTGCTTTTCTCCGATATAAGCCGGAATTTCTTTGAATGTATGGGCTCAAACTCAAATGCAGAGCCTATAATGTCTCCGTAGATAGCTCCTTTTACAGGTGCAGATATAACAGTACGCCAACCACCCATAACAATTCCCCTTTCGCAATTAGTCGTCCGTTTTTTGTGTACAGTTTTCATTGGCAAGCAGCTGATCACAGTACGTCAGATACTGCTCTGCAGCTTCCTTGCCTTCGCAGCCGCTGTCTTTTTTAGCGGCTTTTACAAAAAGCATACGAGCCTTTGACAAATCCTTCTGCAGATGTATGCCAAACAGATAGCAGCGTCCGAGATTGCAACTTCCCATGGAGTCTCCTGCTTTAGACGCCTTCCGATAATACTCGAAGGCTTTTTTTTCGTCTTTCGGGAAATACAACCCCTGTTCGTACAGTCTGCCGAGCCCGTTTTCGCTTTCGGGATTCTCCTCGGTGCTGTCTTCGTTACAGCATTTTAACAATGTTTCAATTTTACAGTCTCCGTCCCGCATCAATTTGTCTCTTGCGTAATCGTTTAACAATCCGAGGAGATAATAATAACACGCTTTCTCGTAATTTACCTCCGCGCCTCCCCAATCTTCTTCGTAAAATCTTCCAATCAGGGAAAAGGCATCGCTCCGCGCACATGGGGACGCCACAAAATCACTGAGCTGCTCGAATGCCAACTCTCTCATTTGTTCCGTGCCCCACCCGAAAGCCAGACATTTCAGATACGGCAGATAACAGGCGTAATCGTCACATTCCTTGCCGGTTTTAAAACACTTGAACGCTTTGTTTTTGTCAATGGGCGCAGCTCTGCCGTTCAGATAATATTCTCCAAGGGTACAGCAGGCAACCGCGTTTCCTTCTGCCGCATTGCGTTCTAAAATTTCAACCCCCTTTTCAACGTCCACGGCGCAGGCTTCGCCGTAAAGC
>JAUNNW010000071.1:2536-7263 GCA_030531285.1 Synergistaceae bacterium
CATTTGTTCAGGGCTCTTGCGGTTGCGCAGAGAAGGTAACTGCCATACGCGCTGTAATCTGATTTTGAAATGTGCCCTTTGCATTTTTCAGCTTCAAAATCCCCTTCTCTAAGATACTTTGCCGCAATCATGTCTGCCGCTATTGCTTCCCACATTTTCAATTCCCCTTTCTTTCATACCGTTTTATTTGTCACGGCAACGCAGATTGATTATATCCGTGATACCGGCTTCAATCAGCATACGGGCAAATTCCGCCCCGGCAATCAGCCGCACTTTGTTTTCTTGAGCCAAGGCAACCGCTTTATCAGAAAATTTGTCCGTGGTTGAAATTATCCATGGAACATATATTGTTTCGTAATAACTTTGTTCCTTAGTTATCTGCTCTATTACCCACCGGTCAATATCATCGCCGAGCTTTGCCTGCACACGAACAGACATTTTCCAGGGGCTAAACTCTGCAATAACGTCAGCATCGCTGCCGTCTCTTTTATCAGGATCGATCTCGGCAGGGATAAAAACTTCAGATGCGCCGTACTTGTGAAAATACAACATCAGCAAACCTTCAAATTTGATCGGAGTAAGCTGCTCTTTTAGCACCTCTAAAAGCTTTGCGGCCGACTTCTCAACGACTGAGGCATACAAATTGAGGGGAGCGTCCGCGTCAATAATCTTGTCAATACCTTTCCTAAGGTCGGTAGTATCAGTAATGGTACGCTGTGATCTCATTCTCTCAAGCAGTTCGCCGTCGGCATACTCATGTCTGGAAATGTTCTCTTTGACAGGCTCAACTTTGATCACAAAACCCAAGTCAACAATTTTTTTGCTCTTTTCGCGGATTAAAAGTCCGGCTTTGCTGCGCACGATTTTACTGCCGTCCTCCAGTTCAAATTCGGAAAAATCTAACATTTTCCAGACAGGCATCGGCTGGCGGCCAATGACTCTGTATATAGAAAACTTATCGCCGGGCAAAGGAACAACAACGGTATCATGGTAGTTGTAAGCAAAAAACTCAAACAAACTCCACCTGTCATAGCTCGTCTGATTGCGTTCACGCATAACCGCTTCAAAATCACGCGGTTCAGAAAACCGGTGCGTAACGTTTTCAAGACCGCTGTCGGCAAGTTTAGACCAGCCGACAGAAAGATATCCTCCTTCCAGCAATTTGCGGGAAACGTCCCATTCATGAGAAATATGGTGAATCCAGTATTTGAAAATATGCATGGAACCGCTGACGCCTAAGGAACATACTCTTGTTTCGTTCTTGCTTTTCTTGTCACAACATTTTTTCATTTTTTCTTCCTTCTTTCAGTTTTATTTACAAGACACGTATCTGTATCTTGTCACATCGCCGATTACTGTCGTACCGTTCGGCTTGAAAATTTTCTCAATCGTATGCACTTTCTCGATTTTCTCGTCGGCATACTCATAAAAACGGTTAGTCCGTTCATAACGGCAGCCCTTGTATCTTCCCGCACGGTAGCGTCCGATTTCCGTGTTGCAGCCGCAATACTTTGCAGAGCTTGAATTTTCAGGCATCGGACAGCCTTTTTCCCTGATAATTGTCGGATTGCCCTGAATTACGCGGCTGCACGGCAGATAAACTTCTTTCACTACCGTTTTTTCAACAACCACGGGCTTTTCTACGACCTTCTCAATGATTACCGGCTCTTGTACAACCCTTTCGACAACAACGGGCTGTTCCACGACAACCGGCTGTTCGGGCACAGAGCGGTTGTTTGCAAGCATACTGCCGATAACTACACCTCCAAGCGCCCACAGTCACCCGTCACCGCCCCTTCTTCTGTGACCGCCGTGCAGTCCGTGCGCCGCATAAGCGGCATACGGATTAAAGAAAATGACAAAAATAAGCAGCAACACCACAAGATATACATCGTAACCCTTCTCATTTGATTTCATTCATTTCTCTCCTCTCGTTTCCAACTTTTTCCGTACGGTTTTTCAACCGTATGCCGCAGTTTGGAAATTTCCAAACTGACATGCGCGTTTTTCTCCAACCTTTTTTGTCCTTTTTGCCCTCCTTTTTGTTTGTGATTTTTGTACAAATTTTTTAAGCACGCCACGCCTTAAAAAACTGCTTCGGGTTTAAAAAAAATATCCCCCTACTATAAAGTTCCCTTATAAGGTCCGAATCACTCTTTTTTTTTAAAAAGTCTAAATATTAAGATTAGTTTCCGAAAACTATACAATTTTCTAAATCGTTGGTACGACTATAAAAATGACGGGGGTCGCATTTTTTTAACGACTCCGTCAAAAAAGTTATCCACACTTTCCACAAAGATTTTTCTTCAAAAAACGATTCACTCCAAAATTACAACTCACCCCCAAACCCCGAAATTTTTTTTGTAACATTGTCACAAAAAAAATACCGGACGACCGTCCGGTATTTTTGAATAATTTCTTTTTGTCTAAAACTTACTTTGTCAGTTCCGCATAGGCATTGTATATCCTATCGGTAAAATCTTTTTTAAACAACGGATACGCCGCAACTACAATCGGAGTTCCTCTATATTTTCCCTTTCCAAGTATTCTATCATCGCCTTCGCACTGACTGACCTCTTGGAAAACGGCTCTTACGTCATTAAAAGCCGGCTCATCCCCTTGTTCCCAACCAGTAAAGAATAACACATGGGTTGGTTTGTAATACTGCATCTGTTCAGCAAGCAATTCACCACAAACAGAGACTTGACACCGTTTTAATTCGCCAGTGGCGTTACCAGCTGCCGCATCGCCTTCGTCTTCCGGCGAGATAGGACATACATTACTCCACAGGATATTCTCAATCCACCCCTTATCTTGCAAATCAAGCCCATTATCACTATACAGCTTTCTTAAAATTCTTCTGGTAGCATAAAAAAATCCCGATATGCGCCACCTATAAAATTCCAACCCAATTTGTTTAAGGTTCGCATTAAGAGTTCGAAAAGTTTGAAAATCTTCTAAGTTTACGTGGCTATCCTTCGGAATTGCTGCGACTTCTTTCCCATCGCTTATTCGCCTTACTACCCTGTCTTTTGTTTTCTTACACTGGCAAATTTCTAATCCAACTCGTTTAAGTTCAAAAGCTGGAGAATCTTTTAAGGTAGCATAGGTATTCGCAGAAATTTCAACGACCTTTTTCTTCTTGTCGCCTATTCGCCTAATTATTCCGCCTTTTTGCTTTCCATCTTCGTCTAACCAGTTAGAAAAACCTTTATTATCCGTAATTGCCTCATTTGCTTTTTTTACAAAGTCATCTTCAGATTGCTTTGTAAAATCGAAAAGGCTCCAACCATTTGTACTTCTGCCTATAACCATCAACTTTACATCTGATTTATCGTACTGAGTACCTTTCATTGGGAAAAAGGCAGATAACGATGACGGCAGTTCATTATTCCTGTTAGAAACACTCCCGTTAACCTGAGCATAAAGTTTTCTGTACGCCGTTTCCATTGATTTTGGTATTGCCATTGCACTCATCCTCCAATTCATTTTTCTTGTACTATCCCGTGCAACATAACAGGATCTTGTCCCCGTTACAAAGTTACTTAATTACAATAACTTTATAACACCATTATTTTACTGTTTCATTGCGATACTGTCAATAAATTCTCGTGTTTCATAACGATGAGCAGGTCTGCTTACAGCAGAATAGTTTCCTATATCTTAAAACAGTCATATTTGTCCTGCCTGTTTAATTTTGTCAAAAATTCGCCGACGATTTCAAGCAGTCTATCGTCAAGATAACCTCGCGCCTTTGCAACGATTTCAGCAGGTATTTCATAATATGCCTCGGCTATGCCTCCGGCTATTGCCGCCAGCGTGTCGCTGTCACCGCCTATTGAAATGCAGTTGCGAATCACGTCCTCGTAATCAGTCCCCTCATAGAAACATTGCAAAGCCTGCGGCACTGTATCTTCGCAAAGTTCGGTAAAGCCGTAGGTCTTTCGTATTTCGTCTACGGTCTGTCCAAGTCTGTAATAGTTTGCTTCCATATACTCTCTGATTTCCTCTTTGGACGCTCCGGTTCTTGCAAGATAAATGGCTGTTGAAACGGCTTCGGCTCCCTTTATGCCTTCAGGGTGATTATGCGAAACAGCCGTTACTTTTTCAGAAATTTCTTTTGCTTCCTCAAGCGATTTTGCGAGCCAGCCTGCAGCCGAAACGCGCATTGCGGAGCCGTTGCCTTTTGAATTGTACGGCTTAGGTGAAATTAGCATCCAGTTCCTGAAATGTGAGCCGTATCCGCAGCCCGGATATTTCAAGCCAATTTTCCGCATCCAGTACACAGCTTTTTCTGAGAGCCGCGAATAGTCTCCGTTGCAGTCAATAATTGCTTTTGCCACGGCGCAGGTCATCACGGAATCGTCCGTAAAACGGCATTCTTCGCTGAAAAAATCAAAATCTTTTGTGTGTATGTTGGCAAATTCAAAACGTGAGCCAACTATGTCTCCAATTATTGCTCCCAACATTTTACAGTCTCCCCTTTATCTGTATTTTATTTCCGAAACGTCTTCAACCTTGGTAAGTTTTCAACACTTTTACTCCGCTATGTCTTCTATTTCAGTTTCAGCGGCGGATTGTTCGCAAGTTCAAAGACCATTGTGCCGTAGAGCGCTGTGTCTTCTATTTTCGTTATGGTCGTTATCCGCCCTCCGGCATCTTTTGAGCTTGCTCCGCAGTGGTAGATTTTTTCTTTGTCCGTTCCTTGGTCAATGATTGCGTATCTG
>JAUNNW010000072.1 GCA_030531285.1 Synergistaceae bacterium
TTACCCAATAAAAATCAGTTTCGCGCAAAAAACATATTTACATTTGGTATATTTTGGCTGTAAAATGTTTTATCACAAAATTTCGGCTGGCTTTAGAAGCGCTTAGCACAGAGGTGAATACAAATGGCAAAATTTCAGAGACGTACTTCCAGCAACATACTTTTGAAAACTGCTCTCGAGAATTTCTACGATGCTGCAGAAGAAATGAAACTCGACAAAGGACTTATAGAAGTCCTCTGCCGTCCCGAACGTGCCGTCAAGGTTGCGGTTCCTGTCCAGATGGACAATGGAACGGTAAAAGTTTTTGACGGATACCGCGTACAGCATTCAACAGCTTGCGGACCGTCAAAAGGCGGCATACGCTTCCATCCATGCGTCGATCTTGACGAATGCGAAGCACTCGCAATGCTTATGACATGGAAATGTTCTCTTGCAGGGATTCCTTACGGCGGAGGCAAGGGCGGCATTTCAGTTGATCCCAATACTTTGTCAAAAAATGAACGCGAACGCATGACGCGCACTTTTGCGGCACGCATATCAAAAGTTATAGGAGAATGGGATGACATTCCGGCACCGGATGTTGCAACCGGCGGACAGGAAATGGTTTGGATTCTTGACACGGTATCCAAACTCCACGGACGCTTTGAGCCGGCAATGCTTACCGGCAAACCTGTATCCTACTGGGGCTCCGAAGGACGCACTTCGGCAACAGGTCTCGGCGTGTACACATGCGTAAAAGAGGTACTCGAAGCAGGCGGAGATACCTTTAAAGATTCAAAAATTATCATTCAGGGCTTCGGCAACGTCGGCATGAATAATGCTCTCTTCCTTCACAATTCAGGGGCTAAGATTGTGGGAATAAGTGATATCACCGGCGGCTATTACTGCGAAAACGGCATAGACGTACCCGCCGCTGTGCGTTACGCTCAGGAGAACAACAAACTTCTTGAAGGTTACGACCAGCTTGGACTTGTCAAAATGTCAAACGAAGACATCCTCACGCAGGAATGTCTTGTACTCTGCCCCTGCGCACTCGAGGGTGTAATCAATGAAAACAATGCAAAGCTGATTAAAGCAAAATACATTGTCGAAGGCGCAAACGGTCCCACAACGCCGGAAGCGGACAAAATACTCGACAAACGCGGTATTCACATTGTTCCCGACTTTCTTGCCAACAGCGGCGGCGTAATTGGCTCATACTTTGAATGGGCACAGAACCTTGCCGGCTATTTCTGGACGGAAGATGAATACAACCAGCGTCTCATACAAATTATGGAAGCCAACTTCAAACGCGTGTTCAAATACGCCATCGCGCACAACACGACAATGCGCCGCGCCGCATTCTGCGTTGCGATTGAAAGAGTCGCCGATAATCTGAAGCTCAGAGGCTTTTTCCTCTAAACTGCACAGTAATTGCATATTTTGGGAGGGCATCAGCCCTCCTTTTTTCGTATTGCACTTTTTACGTTTGACAAAATCACACAAACATTGTAACATCTCCCGTCAGTGCGCAATACATACCGTGTCTTCAGGGCAGGCAGTATATGAGAAAGGGGTGATTAAATGAGCGACAAACTAGTGTACATCGACAGCAAAGCCTACTGGAAAACACCGGAAGGACTTTTTATAGAAGCCGAAACAAAAGACGGCAGGCTTGTCGAAACAGCGTTCGTTATGCGCGTCACAAACAAATAAGATTGCTGCTTAACGAACCCTGCACCTAAAATATATAACAAAGCCCGCTCATCATAAGCGAACTTTGTTCTCACCCTAAATTAACGAGAAGAGGCAACCGCAAATCCGCAGTTGCCCCTTCTCTTTGGTTTAAGGAGACGTATGTCTTTAATTTCTAATTTTCAAACGCATCTGCTTCCGAAGAAGCGACTATAGCGGTTCCGACAAGGTCGCCGAGGCAGTTCATTGTCGCGGGCGTTTTGTTGTAATTGCTCACTCTTTATTCTTCGGGCTTGACAGCAAGGAAACGTAGCCGGACGTAATCTACGTACCATTTGCCGTTTTTGAAGAGCATTGGTTTACAGTAAGTCTCAACTTCGTCATAGAAGGCTTCTTTGTCAGCTTCTTCAAGACCTTCCGTATGGCTGTTGGCAAAAACCTTAAGCCAGTCTCGTAGTCCTTCGGTTCCAAGCTCTGTTGGTTTATCTATCCTGGCTATGTATTCAATCTTAAAGCCCTGCGCTTTAAGTATTTCGCTGAATTCGGCATATTCGCAGAATTTCCACGGATTTCTGGCTTTATAATCCAGTCTGCGTTTGGCAAGTGCGATTTTCATTCCTTCGCGCACTATTCTGAGACAACCGTCCCCGCCGCATTCAGCAGCAAAACGTCCACCGGGTTTCAGAGCCTGCCACACCCTGCGCACAACAAGATATTTGTCGGGCATCCAGTGCAGTGCTGCGTTGCTTATGACAGCCTCAAATTTCTTGCGGCTTTCAAATTCAACACCTTCTATAAGACGTGCGTCTATTCCGAGCTGTTTGGCAGCCTCAACCATTTCTGGGCTTGAATCAAGTCCGACTATTTCGCAGCCAGTATCAGCAAGTTCTTTTGCAAGAATTCCGGTTCCGCAGCCAAGGTCAAGGATTCTTTCTCCAGGCTTCGGGGCAAGCAGTTCTATTACAGGTCTGCCGAATTCAATGATAAAACGGGCGCTTTTGTTGTAATTTTCAGGATTCCAGGTCTGGTTTGCCATCGTTAACTCACCTCGCTGATATTATAAAACTTTTATCTCATAAAAGGCAGATCTAATTTTTATTTTCATAAAATTCACATATTCTGCTGCTATAATGTTTTTTAGGATATAATAATTACAGGGCTGCAGTTCACTGCATGAAAGGAGCACTCTACCATGAAGAAGACCCTGCTGCTTGCTGCGACAATATTTTTGTTTACGTTTTTTTCATCTTCAGCAGCTTTTGCACATCCGCCAAAAAATCTTGAGGCGGTATGGAATACATCTGCGCAGACACTTACGGTTAAAGCATCCCACCTTGTCAACGACACTGCCAAGCATTATGTTTTAAGTATGGTGGTAATGAACAGCAAAGGAGAACAGATTGCCTTTAAACAGTATACAAAACAGTCTTCGGACAAGAGTTTCAGCGATTCCGTCACTCTGCTTAATGCCAAGCCGAACGACACTGTCAGAATCCGGCTGGTATGCAATATTATGGGTACAGCAGAAGAAAATATAACGCTGAAATAAATTCTTCTTATCAAATCACAAGTGCTAATAAAAAATCTTCAGATTATATCTGAAGATTTTTTATTATTGCTTTGCAGTTTTTTGTTTTGTGAACGTAACCGCTCCGTCGCTCCAGTAATATCTGGAACGCCCTTCGCGGGAAGGATGCAGCGGTTTAAAGGCAGCTTCTCCAAAATAAACTTCTGTCCTGTTCGGATTTTCGTAACGGACACGCACGGGGACAGCTCCTTCGATTTTGAATTTCATGTTTTTGCCTTCGGTTATTTCTCCGTCATAAATCACATTCTCACCTTGAGAAACCTTAATCTTTATTTTACCCTCTGCCGCTTTCACAATCAGTTCGTTTTTGGCAGGCAGCTGCGGCACCGCTCCGTAGTCTGCTTTAGGATGATCGCTGTTTTCAACCGTTCCCAAAGCTTCAGCCTCAAGCTCTTCCATAAATGCAGTTTCCTCAGCCTTAGCACGTTCTTCAGCTTGTTTTCTTGCCTTTTCTTCTGCCTTGCGCTGTAATTCTGCATCACCTTTTTTCTTCTGCTCAAGCACACGGGCTGTTCCTCCGTGGAGCTGATCTATCGCGTCTGTCTTAGCACCGGAAAGAGTCTCTCTAAAACCAAATACAAGCAGGGCTGCCAAAACAACGGCTATGCCTGAGACGACAATAAAAGGCCTGTTGTTTTCCTTAGTGTACTGTGTGTCCTGTATAAAATTTTTGTCCCTGTTCTTTCCGGAAGTCTCATCGGAAATTGCATCAGATATGTTTCCCGCACCTAACAGGAACTGTTCGCAGTCTGTCCGCAAATCATCCGCTCCAATAGCATCACAGTATTCGTGAATAAAAATTTTGCGGTAAAAGCCGGAAGGCAGTAAATCAAATCTCCCATTTTCTATAGCTTTCAGATATTTAACGTTTATCTTGGTGTCCTCAAAAATCTTTTCGAGAGTAATACCAACGTCTATGCGGCGCTGCTTAAGCTGTTTCCCTATCTGTTCGGGAGAGGTGCATTCTCTATCCATTGTTTTCTCCGCCTGCAGTTTTCATTTTACGCACGGTCTCTGCCGGATTTGGACTGCTGAAGACAGCATTTCCCGCAACCGCTATATCGCAGCCGTGAGCGGCAGCTAATGCCGCATTTTCCGGTCCAAGTCCGCCATCCATCTCTATCAGATAATCATAGTTTCTTTCTTTTCTCAGTTCGGCAAGCTTGTGAACCTTTCCCAGCACTTCGGGAATAAATTTCTGCCCGCCGAAACCCGGATTGACAGACATAACAAGTACAACGTCAGCAAGGTTCAAAACAGGTGAAATCAATTCCGCCGGTGTCGCCGGATTTATTGCTATCCCCGCCAGAACACCCTCAGCCTTTATACTCTGCAGCACGCGATGCAAATGCGGAGTCGCTTCGGCATGCACCGTAAGCAGCGACGGTTTACCGGCAAGAAACATTGGAACAAAGTTTTCTGCAGGCTCAACCATAATATGAACGTCAATAAACGCATTAGGATATTTCTTACGCAGCGCTTTCAGCAGAAATGGTCCGTAAGAAAGATTCGGAACAAAGTGCCCGTCCATAATGTCCAAATGCAGCCAGTCAGCAGTATTCTCCAGCTTTGATATGCTGCTTTCAATATTTAGGATGTCTGCTGAAAGAAGAGAAGGCGCAACCAGCAGCTTTTCACTGCTTTTCAGTTTTATTTGTAACGCTCCTGCCATACCTTTTCACCACCAAGCATAATTGATACGGTTGCTTCGCCATAGTACTTTTCGGATACTGAGACTGTTTCCCCGCCGTTTGCCGTAATGTCTTTCAGCACGTGTTCTCCGCCAGCATCCTGCAATGTAATTTTAAGACTGAGCGGTGACGAAAGCGGCGGAACCACGTAACGCACCTTCGCAGTTTTGGCCGGTGTGGAAGAGGATGCCTTGTCAACTGCTGATTTGATTTCCTCTTTTTTCGGCTGCATAGCCGCAGTTTTGTCCGTCTCCGCTGTCTCAGCTTTATCCGCACTGCTTTTGGTTGCGACAGGCTGTACGGCCTTTTCAGGCTTCTGCTGTGCGGCATAAACGGCAGTATTTGTCTCTGTTTTTTTCTCTTTAGCGTCAGTTTTCTTGACAGACTCCGGCTGTTTTTCAGTTTTGTCAGCAGCAGTTTTTTGCTGTGCTGCCGCCTTGTTTTCCGCAGGTTCTTTATGCGGTTCTTTTTCAACAACCTTTACCACCTTAACCAGTTCATTTCCTGATACCTTACTGCTTTCCGCCTGTTCCGTTTTGTGTTCTCCGGCAGAGGCAATCAGCAGAGATACCGTTTCTCCTGATTTAACTCTTGTCCCTATGTTGGGTCTTGTCCCAACGACCGTGCCTTCTCTTGACGAGGAAGCTGTTTCCACAGTGTCACCAAGCTGCAGTCCGCTTTTATTCAAAAGTTCTGCCGCTTCCTCTAATGTCCTGCCTCTCAAGTCAGGCACCTGCGTAAATCCGTCTTCTGACTGACCTCCCGTGCTTACAAGCAGTTCAACACTTCCCCCTGCCGAATATTTCTGACCTGCAGAAGGATTTTGCGCCAGCACAGTACCATCGTTTTTATCCGGTTCACTGACCTGGATTATTCTGCCAGCCTTAAAACCTGAATCCTCCAGTCTGCGACATGCTTTTTCCTTTCCCATGAAACGCACGTCGGGAACAGCACCGAATGCTCTGCCTCTGCTTACTTTCAACTGCACAGTTTTGCCTGTTTTAACTTTTTTCCCAGCTTTGATGTTTTGAGAAATAACAATACCGGCATTTTCGTCAGAGTCGGTTTCCTCAGTTTCTGCTGACAGTCCGAGTCTGTGAAGAGTATCCATTGCCTCTTCCGCCTGCATGCCGTCAAGATGTGGGACAAGAACCTTGTCCCCTCCTCCGAATATGGCGCGGAACAAAACAAAACCGCAGCCGGCAATTACAAGAAACGCAAATATTATGATCCAGCGGCGAAAATTACGCATTGTTTCCCTCCTGTCTGCGTTTCATAAGCAGCGCAGCATAAAATCCGTCCGTCCACGGCTGAACAGGATTTATTACCACACCGTACGGCCTGCCTTTCTGCATAAATTTATGCTCTATTTTTACAGGCAGTTCAACAATATCTTTTCTTTTTGACAACAGGTCAGCCACTACCTCTTCATTTTCTTTTCTGAAACTTGAGCAGGTCATGTACGCAACAATGCCTCCGGGCTGTACGATGTCGGCAGCACGCCCAAGCAGCATTTTCTGCAGCTTTGCGTTTTCGTCAACGTCTTCCGGCTTCATCCGCCATTTGCCCTCAGGATGTCTTCCCCACGTTCCGGAACCGGAACAGGGGGCATCAAGCAGCACAAGCGACGGGGTAATTTTAGGCTTCAATTTAAGCGCGTCTCCTACGCGCAACTGAACGCGGCTGCCTGCATGAAGTTTCATCAGTTCAAACTTAGCAGTCTGTATTTTGGCAGGTGAAATGTCCCATGCCTCTATCTGCGCAAGCGGGAACATATCTATCAGCTGGCGCGTTTTAACGCCCCTTCCGCTGCACATGTCAAGAATGGCTCCATCCTTATATCGTCCGCCAAGCATATTGACAACAAACATAGAAGACTCTGTCTGCGGCGAAACTTTTCCCTCGCTGTAGCCCGGAAGAGAAGGCGGATAATCCGTAGACGCAGTACGCACAGAATTGGCAAGTAAATCCGATGCCCAAGCCTTTGTACCGCATTTTTCGCCGTATTCCTTTATCCAGGTCTCGCGGTCAACATCGCTTCTGAGCCTGAGCGACAGATAGGTTTTCATGCCCATGGCTT
>JAUNNW010000073.1 GCA_030531285.1 Synergistaceae bacterium
GCCGCGGACATTGTCACGCGAAAAAAGCCGGAAAAAAATCCCCGTCTTCCTGCGAAAACGGTTCCGGTAATTGTTTTTCATAGTAATTGTTTTTTTTTGTCAAATGTATGGCTTAAAACTCCGGATTTTTCCGGAGTTTTTCTTTTTTCTGTCGTTTTTGGGAGTAAATATGCGATATTTGTTGTAAAATATGCATGGACAGATATTTTTTAACGGGGTGACGATATGGGTTGTACTCATGATTGTTCAAGCTGCTCTGAAAATTGCAGTGACAGAAAAGAGAAGTTTGATTTCAGTGTTCCGGCGCACAATTTAAGTACTGTCGGCAAGGTTATCGGCATTGTCAGCGGCAAGGGCGGCGTGGGCAAGTCGCTTGTGACTTCGCTGCTTGCTTCGGCGCTTCAGCGCAGAGGCAGCGAGTGCGCAATTCTTGACGCGGATATTACAGGTCCTTCAATTCCCAAGATGTTTGGCATTTCCGAGAGGGCTTCGTCAAACGGCGAGGGTATTCTTCCCGTTGTTTCCCGCAGCGGTGTGCAGCTTATGTCAATAAATCTTGTTATGGAAGACCCTGCAGCGCCTGTTGTCTGGCGAGGTCCTGCAATAGCCGAGGTTGTGAAGCAGTTCTGGGGCAACGTGATTTGGACGGGCGTCGATTATATGTTTGTGGATATGCCTCCGGGAACAGGAGACGTGCCTTTGACTGTTTTCCAGTCACTTCCCGTTGACGGAATTATTATCGTTTCTTCGCCGCAGGATCTTGTTTCCCTGATTGTCGAGAAGGCTGTGCGCATGGCGGAGCTTATGAAGATTCCGGTGCTTGGAATTGTTGAAAATATGAGCTATATCGAATGTCCTGACTGCGGGAAGAAAATCAGCGTTTTCGGAGAGAGCAGGGTTGAGGAAACTGCAGCAAAACACGGTTTTGAGCTGCTTGGAAAAATTCCTGTTGATCCGCGCATAGCTCAGCTTTGTGACGCCGGTGACATAGAAAAATATAACGGCAGCCAGCTTGACAGGGCTGTTGAGGTTTTGGAAAAGTTACAGGCTGATGACGGGAGCCGTGAATAAAATGAAGACAGAAGGAAATGTGAAGTTTTGCAGGTTCTGGGTGGACGGTCATAATTATTCTGGCAGAATCCGCGGCACGTCGGTTGACATTGTTGAGGGTGACCCTTTTACGAAGATGGACGACATAAGAATCAGTTTCCCTATTGACAGGGTTAAGTTTCTTGCGCCGTTTACTCCCAAGAAAATCTGGGCTGTCGGCCTGAATTACAGGGAACATCTTACAGAGTTTAAGGATATGAGTTTTGAAGCCCCAGCGGAGCCTGTAATTTTTACGAAGACTATGAATTCGCTTTGCGGCCCCTCGGATTTTATCCGTATTCCTTCCTGGGCAGGCAGGATAGATTACGAAGGCGAGCTTGCTGTTGCAATCGGCGAGGGCGGCAAGAATATCGCCGTTGAGGACGCGCTTGACCACGTGCTCGGTTATTCGATTATGAACGATGTTACGGCGCGTGACCTTCAGAAATCCGACAATCAGTGGACGAGGGCAAAATCTTTTGATACTTTCGCGCCCTTTGGTCCTGTTTTGCTGCTTGCGAAGGAGATGCCGGCTGATACCGGAATCCGCACGAGGCTGAACGGTAAGGTCGTTCAGGAAGCGGTGCTTGAGCAGATGATTTTCAGCGTTGCTCAGATTATTTCGCACATCAGCCGCTTTGCAACGCTTGAGCAGGGCGACGTTATAGCAACCGGCACACCTAAAGGCGTTGGCGCGATTAAGCCTGGTGATGTCGTTGAAATTGAAATAGACGGAATAGGCGTTCTGAGAAACGTCTGCGGAATTGAATAAAGACAATTACGAATTACAAAGTAATTCGTAATTGTCGTTGGAGCAAAGCGAATGGCGGCTATCATCGAAGCGAAAAATCTGTCGCTGAAAATCGGAGACAGGCAGATATTGCGCAGTCTTGACCTTTCTGTGGAGAAGGGTGCTTTTGTCTGCATAATAGGGCCAAACGGCGCCGGAAAAAGCAGTTTGCTTGCGTGTCTCGGCGGGCTTGCCAAAGGTTGCTGCGGCGAAGTGCTGCTTGAAGGGAAACCGCTTGCTTCCATGAGCAGCAGGGAAGCGGCAAGGCATATTGCATGGCTTCATCAGTCGGGTTCTGATACGCTGCCTTTTACCGTGCGGCAGTTTGCGGAGCTTTCACGCTATCCGTGGCACAGCTCTTTCAGCGGGATTGTTAAAGAGGACGAGGACGCAGTGGAGCGTGCGCTTGTCTCAGCGAACGTTGTTTCGCTTGCCGACAGGAGGTTGGACACGCTTTCCGGCGGTGAACGGCAGAGGGCTCTGCTTGCGGCTGCCCTTGCGCAGGGAACGGATATACTGTTTCTTGACGAGCCCGCAAGCTTTCTGGATTACAAATATCAGGAAGAAATGCTTGCTGTTGTCGAGAAAATCAACAAGGAACAGGGAATTACTGTTGTCTGTGTGACGCACGATGTTAATTTCGCGCTGCGTTGCGCCGGCAAAATTTTTGCCGTCAGGGAAGGCTCGCTTTTGTGGAACGGAAACAGGGAAGAACTGCTTGAACAGAATATTTTGGAACAGCTTTTCGAGACGCGTTTTTCGTTTTTCAAAACAGACGGGAATAAGCTTGCCTGCGTTGTTCCCAAGGGACTTCTGATATGAACAGGGGTATCTTTGTACTGCTGTTTTTGTTTTCCGCCGCTGTCCTGCTTTTTGCGCCGTTCTGCGGGGTTGAAAATATCCCTCTGTCAGCCGTTCTGCACGGAAGCAGTTCAATGCTTTGCAAAATATTCTGGGAGCTGCGTGTTCCCCGGGTTTTGCTGGGCTGGATAACGGGGGCAACGCTTGCAGTCTGCGGTATGCTTTTTCAGGCGCTTTTCAGAAATGACCTTGCTTCGCCTGATATGCTCGGAATTTCTTCCGGCGCTGCATTCGGCGCTGTCACCTATATACGTTTGGGTGCAGAGTTTTCGCTTTTTGGCGTGTTTCCGGGAATTTCGGCGGCGGCTTTTGCGGGCTCACTGCTTGCAACCTTTGCGATTTATGCCGCGGGAAACGGAAAAAAACGCAGCATGAGCAGCGCTTCGCTGCTGCTTGCAGGCATTGCGGTTAGCTATCTGCTGTCAAGTTTGAATATGATTATGCAGTTCAGCGGAAGCTATATAGACTCTTTCCGTGCGCTTCGCTGGTCGATGGGCGGGCTTGAAACGGTCGGTTTCAGCCAGGTTCTTACGACGCTTCCCGCACTTCTTCTGATTGTTTTCACTGCATTTTACGCCGCGCCTGAGCTTGACCTTTTTGTCTGCGGCGAGAAGCTTGCGGCAAGCAGGGGCGTCAGCGTCAAAAAGCTGCGCAGGGTGCTTTTCCTTGCAGTTTCGTTTGTTATCGCGGTCAATGTTTCCGTATGTGGGCCTGTTGGTTTTATAGGTTTGCTTTCACCCCATATATGCAGGCATTTTGCAGGCAGCGCACACAGATCGCTGACTTTGGCGTCTGTATTTTTCGGCGGGGCGTTTTTGGTGCTCTGCGATACTGCGGCAAGAGTGCTTTGGGCGCCTTCGGAGGTGCCTGTGGGAATTCTTACGGCTTTTATAGGGTCATTGTTCTTCCTTTGGCTGCTGATGAGAGAAAAATAATTATGCAAAATGCAGAATGCAAAAGTTTTTAACTTTTAACGTCCGCGACAGCGGATACCGCAATTGGTTTTTTATGGTAATTGTATTTTTAAGCATATTGATAATGAACGACACAAAAGATAAGTTTGTTTTTTAATTCTTCATTATTCATTGTATTTCAGTAGTCGGTAATTTGAGCGAAGCAACTGTCGTATGGCAAACAATGACTGAGGAGGGCGGATGTCATGTACGAATATATGCAGCAGGGCGGACATATTATGTGGGTTATTTTCGCAATGTCCGTTATTGCTTTGGCAGTTACCATTGAACGGCTGATTTTTTTCAGGGAAAATTCAACTGACCCTGAGGCTTTGGAGCTTGCGTTCGGCGAAGCCATATTTAAAGGTGACAGAGACAAGGCATACCGTGTTGTGAGTGAAAAGAAAAGTTCTCTGCACAGAATTTTCCTTGCGGCGTACACGCACTGGGAAATAGACAATGAGGAAATTAAACTGCTTGTGGAGCAGCAGGTGCGCCGTGAAATTTACCGCTGGGAAAAGCATTTGTGGCTGCTTGAGCTTGTTGCCAAACTGTCCCCGCTTCTTGGGCTTCTCGGCACTGTTTTGGGCATGGTGGAGATGTTCCATTCGCTCAATCTCGGCGGACAGATAACGGGGGCAGCGGTTACGGGCGGCATTTACAAAGCTTTGTTCACGACTGTTGCCGGTCTTGCTGCCGCTATTCCGTTTATTTTTATTCACGGAATGCTTGTTTCGCGCATCGACAGCGAGGAAGAAACGCTTAACCGCGGCGCTGATTTTATAATTATGGAGCACATCATACGGACAAATGAGAAATAAACGCAGACGTCTGGCAGACGTGGACATTACGCCGCTTATAGACATGATGTTCATGCTGATTATATTTTTTGTGCTGACTTCTTCGTTCGTCAACGGGAAGCTGAGCGTTGAGCTGCCTTCGGGAGAAGCGGCGCCGAATGCTGAATCTGCGGTTACCGTTTCAGTGCTTGCCGACGGAAGCGTGCAATGGGACGGAAAAAATGTTTCCATGCGGGAGCTTGCCGTACTGGCACGTAAATCGCAGCTGAAAGACGTGCTTGTTGCGGGTGACAAATCAGCAAATTACGGCAGGGTTGCAGAGGTGCTTGCGCTGCTCAAACGCGAGGGCGTTTCTTCTGCGGGGCTGCTTATGCAGAACGGGGAGAAATAGTGACTGCCGTCTGCGGAATAAAGAAAAAATGGTTGTATGCAGCTGCCGGAAGCATTTTGCTTCACGGGCTGCTTTTTGTCTGTCTGCCTGCTTTTGAGCGCGCGACGCAGCGCGAGGACAAAATTGTTGTGCGCCTTGTGGAAAGACGTGAGTTTAAGGCCGCGCAGAGCCCTGCTGTCAAAAAACACAGCGTGCCTCAAAAGAAAAAGGATACGGCAAGGCAGCCGGAGAAACTTGTACCAAAGCAGGAACAGCCTGTCCAAACAGCGGATTACACGCCGGCGGAAACTGAGGCTTCGCCCGTTTCAGACAGCGGAAGTTATGGCGGCTCTTCCGTTTCAGCCGCAGAAAATTCCGCAGCGTCATACGGAAACGAAAACGGCGGTCAAAGCGGTATTTTGGACGTTGACGCGCTTGTGATAACAAAAAAAGTTCTGCCGGTGTACCCATCTTTTTCCAGAAAAAGGAGAGAAGAGGGAACGGTGGTTCTGCTTATAAAAATTGTCAACGATGCCGTAATGGAGTGCGAAGTTGAAAAATCAAGCGGTTATCCAAGGCTTGACGAAGCGGCAAAGCGTGCCGTTTCAGGCTGGAAATTTTCAAACAGCGCAAGCGTAAGGGCAAGAGTGCCCGTAAGTTTTAAACTGGTAGATTAAAGAGGTGTCTGTAACATGAAAGAAAAATCCGAGGCAAAACTTGAATTAAAACTCGGCGGGGGCAGTGTGCTTCCGAAGCGGGAAGATATACCGAAAGAATATTGCTGGAGACTTGAGGATATTTACGATGGTTTAAAGGCGTGGGAAAACGACTGCGAAGCAGTCAGAAAGGCAATACCATCGCTGGACAGCTTTTCAGGCAGGCTTAACTCCGTTGAAAATCTTGTGAAATTTTTTGCCGAGCGCGACAAAACGGAAATTACGCTCGGCAAGCTTGTTGTCTACGCAAATATGCGCAGTCACGAAGACACTGCAAATTCCGCCTGCCAGGCTCCGGTGAACAAAATATCCGCGCTTTCCGTGCAGTACAGCGCGGCTTTGAGTTTTGTTACGCCGGAACTGCTTTCTCTGCCTGAAAAAACGCTTAAACAGTTTGCGGCTGACAAAAGGCTTAAAGATTACGCTTTCAGCCTCAAAGAACTGCTCCGGCAGAAAAAACACATGCTTTCGGCAAAAGAGGAAAGCATTTTGGCGCGTACGGGCGATTTTGCCGATACGGCAGGCAATGCTTTTTCCATGCTTACGAATGCGGATATGAAATTTGATTCGATAAAAAACGAATTGGGAAAAACTGTTGAAATGTCTGAAGAACGAGCGGTTTCTTTCCTGCGTTCGAGAAATCGCAAAGTGCGCAGACAGGCATTTAATTCGCTTTACAAGCCGTACTGCGAAATGAAAAACACGCTCGGCGCGACCTTCAACGGAATGCTGAAAGCCGCGAAATTTTACGCCGAAGTCAGAAACTATCCTTCGCCGCTTGAAGCCGCCCTTGACGCAGACAACGTTCCTGTCAGCGTCTACGACTGCCTTGTTGACACGGTAGAAAACAGTCTGCAGCCGATGTACCGTTACATGAAGCTGCGCAAAAAGAAACTCAGACTCAAAGAACTTCACATGTACGACCTGTACACGCCGCTGCTTGCAGACCCGTTTGGCGAAATTTCATGGAGCGAAGCGAAAGAAATGATGTTTGACGCGCTGCAGCCGCTCGGTGAAGCCTATCTTGACAAGGTTAGACAGGGGCTTGAAGAAGGCTGGGCAGACGTTTTCCCGAACAAAGGCAAGCGCAGCGGGGCGTATTCATGGGGAAGCTACGGGACACATCCGTACCTTTTCCTTAACCATACGAACAGCCTGAACGATGTTTCGACGCTTGTCCACGAAATGGGGCACTCAATGCACAGTTTCTATTCGCACAAAACGCAGCCCTATCCGACTGCCGATTACTGCATCTTCACCGCAGAAGTTGCTTCCACTGCGAACGAAGTGCTGCTGCTCGACCATCTGATTGCGGAAACAAAGAGCAGACGCAAGAAGCTCTTCCTTCTCAACAGAAGACTGGAAAACATACGCACTACAGTCTACCGCCAGACGATGTTTGC
>JAUNNW010000074.1 GCA_030531285.1 Synergistaceae bacterium
TATCGGATTCTTTCAAAGGCTCTATCGATTCAATTGAAATCTGCCACATTGCCAAGGAAGTTATCAACGAAAACTTTCCGGAATGTGAAATAATAAATCTTCCCGTTGCCGACGGCGGTGAAGGAACGGTAGAATGTTTCCGTCAGGCAATCGGCGGTGAACTTGTCGAAACAACAGTCCACGGACCGCACATGGAACTCCTTGACGCGCGCTATCTTCGCCACGGAAACACCGCGATAATAGAAATGGCGGCAGCTGCCGGTCTTCCGCTTGTAGGAACCAACAGAAACCCGTCTGTAACCACAACCTACGGGGTAGGCGAGCAGATCAGGCACGCCATCGAAAGCGGTGCAAAAGAAATACTTCTCGGACTTGGCGGAAGCTCTACGAACGACGGTGCCTGCGGACTCGCGGCAGCCATAGGCGTCAAATTCAAAGACATCAACGGAAAAGAATTTGTGCCGACCGGCGGCACGCTCTCGAAGATTGAAGTAATAGACATGACCGAAGCGAAAAAATTGCTTGAAGGCGTAAAAGTAACGGCAATGTGTGATATCAACAGCCCTATGCACGGTCCTAAAGGCGCAGCCTACATCTTCGCGCCGCAGAAAGGCGCGGACGCCAACATGGTGCTCAAACTTGACGAGGAACTCAAGGCTCTTGACAGAATAATCGTCCGCGAACTCGGCATAGAATCAGTAGCCGAAATATCCGGGGCGGGGGCAGCCGGCGGCATGGGCGGCGGCGTAATTGCTTTTATGGGTGCGCAGCTTAAACCCGGAATTCAGGCTGTGCTTGACACAGTTGAATTTGAAAAACAGCTCGAAGGAGCAGATCTTGTAATCACAGGCGAAGGTAGACTCGACTCTCAGAGCCTTACCGGCAAAGTCGTAATCGGTGTCTCCCGCAGGGCAAAAGAATGCGGAGTTCCCGTTGTCGCGGTCGTCGGAGACGTTGCGGACGATGCTTACGCTGCGTATGACCTCGGCGTAAGCGCAATATTCAGCATCAACCGTCTTGCGATACCGTTCAGCGAAGCAAAACCACGCAGCAAAAAAGACTATGAAAATACTCTCCGCGACATCTTCAGATTTGTGAAAGCAATAGGGAAATAACGGAACAGATACAGAAATATTTCTCGCAAACGGGCGTAAGCCCGTTTGTTTTTTTATGCCGAGACGGAGCGATATAGCACAAAATTTTCAAAAAATGTCATTTTCAAAATGACATTTTTCCCGCATGGCAGCTCTAACATAACTGAAATTGAAAAGAAAGAGGTGCTTTGTTATGATGACGCTCTGCGCGGCGGCAATAATTTCATCAGTTTTGTTTATTGTAAAAATACTTTGGGTATTCAGGCAGAAGAACAGACAGGCGGTTGCTTACAAAATTGGAAACGCACGTATTGAGCTTGTCGTCAACAAAAGCCGGTGGGAACGCGGACAATGCGGCAGCCTGTTTGAAGAATATGTTCGCATTGCCGAAAAAAATATGCGGGACGTAATGGCAGGCAAGGAACTTTCACGGGAACACGCCTGTGAACTCCGTGACGAAACACTGCAGATTTTTATTAAGGAGTTGAAAAAGAAACTTGATGGACTGAAATTTGCGGGAGCTGTATATTCTTACACAATAAAAGAACAAATAACTGACGATAGAAATTAACGGAGACTTTGTATTTTTTGTAATATTGAAAATTCAGTTTGACAAACAGTGTGAAAGATTGTAGTATCTTCGTTGTGTTTGCATTTTGTTTGTTTGCATCACACATTCTCCTTTGGGACAGCCGAACAAACCGCCTCGGCTGTCTTTTTTGTGTCAGTGTTATTCTGTGAGGACTTGGGGCAGGGAAAACGTTAGGATTTTATATTGACCTGTAATATTATTAACGTTGTTGAGTTTGTCGATAAAATAAATATTATTAAAATTATAAGACATAGTACAAATAAAAAATATACCCCATGCCGGGGTATATTTTTTATTTAATTAGTCAACGAGATTGTAATGTTTGAGACGCGTTTCGGTTTCTGCTTTGCCGAGCTGCTCGGCACATTCAAACACGCCCGGGCTGACTTTGCGTCCTGTGAGCGCCCAGCGGAGAGGCAGACAAAGCTCTTTCATGCTGCTGCCATTTGTTTCAATCCAGTCTTTGGTGAATTGTTCAAGCACGGGCGCTCTCCATTCGGCAGCGTTGTCAAGCAGCTGACGATAGAAGCCTTTGAGGACAGGGCGGCGGTCTTCGCTGATTTCCGAAGCGTCGTAACGTTCTTTTACAACGTCAAAGCTGAGGAAGTAATCGCTGTATTCCGCAACCTGAAGCGTTGTCTGTCCGCGTCCGCCCATTGTTGCAAGCGATGACGCAAGGTAGTCGTCGCCGTAGTTCTGCGGGTTTAAGCCGAATTTTTCCCAGAAGGGACGGATGATTTCAAGCAGTTTGTACGGATCCATGCGTTTTATCTGTTCCTGGTTTATGTGATTCAGTTTGTCCATATCAAAGACTGCCGCTTTTGTCGTTACCTGTTTGAGTTCAAACTGCGCAACTGCTTCGTCTCTTGAGAATACTTCGCCCGTTTCTCTCGGAGTCCAGCCGAGCAGCGCGAGGAAATTGAATACGCCGTCAGGCAGATAGCCGAGGTCGTTGTATTCGAATACGCTGGTTGCGCCTTGACGTTTAGAGAGCTTCTTTTTGTCTTTGCCGAGTATCATCGGAAGGTGTCCGAAAGTTGGGACGTTCCAGCCGAGCGCATGATAGACGAGGAGTTGTTTCGGCGTGTTGATTACGTGGTCTTCGCCGCGGATTACGGTGTTTATGTCCATATAGTGGTCGTCTATCACGCAGGCGTAATTGTAGGTGGGCATTCCGTCGCGTTTCATAAGGACTATGTCTTTTATTGTTCCGTCCTGATTGACAGAGCAGCGTTCGCTGCGGACTTCTATATGTCCGTAGACGGCATCATCAAAAGTAAGCAGCTTGCCTTCCGGCACACGGAAAAAAACAGCATCGTCTTTAACGTACGCCATATCTTTGTCAATGAGCTCCTGCGCGTGTTTTCTGTAAAGCTCCATGCGTTCTGACTGGCGGTAAGGCCCGAAGCTTCCTCCGATGTCGGGACCTTCGTCCCAGTCAAAGCCCATCCAGCGCATACCGTCCATTATGCTCTGTTCGTATTCTTTTGTTGAGCGTTCGAGGTCAGTGTCCTCTATGCGGAGTATAAATTTCCCTCCGTTGTGACGCGCCCAAAGCCAATTAAAAAGCGCCGTATGGGCTCCGCCGATGTGCAGTGCGCCGGTCGGACTCGGCGCAAATCTTACTCTTACGTTGCTGTCCATTTTGCTCCTCCAAATGACCTGTTATGGTTTATAATTATGCAAGCACCTGAGCATTATACCGCAAAAATCACATATTTGACCCTTTTTCGCTGACGGAGGCGGATAAAATGAATAAAAAAATTCTCCTTATTGATGGGCACGGGCTTGCTTTCCGCGGATTTTACGCCGTGCCGGAAGGGCTTTCCGCCCCTGACGGCACTCCTACGAACGCCATAGTGGGCTTTATGAATATGCTGCTAAAAACCTTTGAAAAGTGGCAGCCTGACGGCATTGCGCTGTTTTTTGATCCGAAAGGCGAGACTGTGCGCAAAAAGGCATACGCACAGTACAAAGAAGGGCGCAAGCCTGTCCCCGACGCATTTAAGGTGCAGATGCCGCTTATTATTGAACTTAGCCGGGCGGCGGGCGTTCCCGTTTTTATAAAGGACGGAATAGAAGCCGATGACTGTATAGTTTCGACAGCCAGAAGCCTTGCGGCGGACGGAAACACAGCGCTTATCCTTTCAGCTGACAAAGATCTGCTTCAAATTCTTGACAAAAATATTTTTGTCATACGCCCGACCAAAGGCGTCAGCGAATTTGATTTTTATGACGAAGTTTTTTTTGAAAAGAAGTACGGCTTTCCCGCAGAACGTATGAGCGATTATCTCGCGCTGCTCGGCGATGCCGTTGACAATATTCCGGGAGTTGCCGGAATAGGCGAAAAGAGCGCGGCAGAGCTTGTTCAGAAATATTCAAGCATTGAGGATATTTACGAGCATATAGAAGATTTTAAGGGCGCAAAGAGATTGCGGCTTGAGGAGGGCAAACAATCTGCGTTTGACAGCCGCGCGCTCGTCCTGCCGGTTGAGGTGGAGCCGGTTGACGCGGAGGATACAAAAATCAAGACTGCGGATTTTGAACTTCTGAAACAGCTGTGCGAAAGGCTTGGACTTAGGAAAATATACGCGCAACTGAAAATTCTGGCCGGTGATTTCGTTCTACAGGACGATTCTTCCGGTACGGCTGTCCAAAAAGTGAAAAGCGTGGCAGAGTTTAAGAATTTTTCGTGCGGTCAGGAAAATTACATTCCTCAGAATACCGTAAATTTGCAAGAAGTTGACCTTGGACGATTGCTATCCTCAGAAAACGCAAGTATGCTTGTTAAAAAGGCTTCTGACGGCAAAACAGAGGTTTTTTGCGCGAACGGAAGCGGCGAATTCTGTTTTACGGATACCAAATGCCTGAAAAGCGAAGAAGCATGGAAAAAATGGACGGAAAAGGGAATTCTTACCGTGTTTGGTCTTCGTGAAATGCTTGCGGACGAAACGCTTTCCGTGCCGTCTGCGGAAAGAATTAACGACGTTGAAGCGGTGCATTACATGCTGCATCCCGACAGAGGAGGCAGAGGGATCGAAAAAACTCTCGGTAAATTGCCTGAGGATAAAACGCTCGCTGCTCAACTTTTAAATATTTATAAGACATTTGAAAATCAGCTGACAGAACAGCAAAAAAAACTGATGAAAAAACTTGACAACGCGCTGAGCTTTACGCTGACAAAAATGCAGCACCGCGGGCTTCCTGCCGATGTTAAAATGCTGTCTGAATTAAGCTCTGATTTGAAAACCGCAATAGCAAAAACTGAGACCGAAATATGGGAAAAAGCAGGAGAAGAATTTAACCTTAATTCACCAAAGCAGGTGGGACATATTTTGTTTGAGAAATTGGGACTGCCTGCGATAAAGAAAACCAAGACGGGCTACTCTACCGGAGCAGAGGTGCTTGAAGAGCTCGCGCAGCTGCCCAGGCCACTTTGCAACGTTCCGAAGCTGCTGATGAATTTCCGCGAGGAGTCGAAAATACTGTCCGGTTTTGTCGAGCCGTTTCTTGCGCTGGCACAAGAGGGAAAAGGCAGGATACATTCCACTTTTGACCAGCTTGAGACAGGAACGGGGCGGCTTGCAAGCTATTCTCCCAACGTGCAGAACATCCCGCAGTTCGGAGAGTGGGCGGAAAGATTAAAAAAATGCCTGCACCCTGCAACTGAAAACAGAACGTTTGTTTCTGCTGACTATTCGCAGATAGAGCTTCGTATTCTTGCGCACCTTTCGCAGGAAAAAAGGCTGCTTTCCGCTTTCTGCGAAGAACGTGACGTTCATCTTGAAACCGCCTCATGGGTGTTCGGACTTCCGCCGGAAGACATTACGAAAGAGCAGCGCCGCTTCGCAAAGGTTGTCAATTTCGGACTGCTTTACGGCATGAGCGCCTTCGGACTTGCACAACGGCTCGGAGTTCCGCGTCCGCAGGCGGCAGGCATAGTCAGACGCTATTTCAGCGTTCTGCCCGGTGTTGAAAAATATATAGATCAGAGTATCAAAACGGCGAAAGAAAAGGGTTATACGGAATCTCTTTTCGGCAGGCGGCGCACGCTTTCAGAGGTTTCGACAATAGAAGGGCGGGGAAACAATCCGATAGACAGGATAGCGGTCAACACGCCAGTGCAGAGTGCGGCTTCCGACATCGCAAAAATGGCGCTTGTAGAATTTGACAGGCGTCTTGCGGAAAAATTTCCGAACGCCGCGGTTATCCTGCAGGTGCACGACTCTATCGTTTGCGAATGTGACGAAAACGACGCCGGCGCGGTTGAAAAACTGCTTGTCGAGACTATGGAAGGAATATGCAAAATTTCCGTACCGCTCAAAGTGGAAACCAAATGCGGAAAAAGCTTGAACGAAGTGTAAATAACGCAATTCAGAATGAAAAATGAATAATGAAGAATACCGGTAACTAATGAACTTTCTCTTTATAAATTCTTCATTCCTTCATTATTCATTGTATCTTTAAGGGGGGGCATTATTATGAAACCTGTAATTTGGATAATTGACGAAGAATGGCTTGACTACGACACGGAGAATAAGACGCTAAACGGGCAGTTTTCTGACTGTGAAATACATTATTACGGCTATGATTACAGAAAAGATTTAGAGGAGTTCGGCGGCAGTGTTGACGGAATTCTTGCTCAGGTGTACACGAGAATTGGCAGAGAGGAAATGGAGCAGCTGAAAAACTGCAAAGTTATATCTGTTTTCGGAGGCGGTTATGACAGAATTGACGTTTCCGCCGCAAAAGAAAAGGGAATTAAAGTTGCTTTTGTCCCGGGCTACTGTGTCGAGGACGTTTCGGATTATGCGATAGCTGCGATTTTCCAGTGCAACAAGCACATAACCTCCTACAAAAAAGAAATGGCGGAGAAACTTTGGGGCAGTCCCGCACTGCCGAAACCCGCAAACAGAATAAAGGGTTCAAACCTTCTCGTAATCGGCATAGGAAGAATAGGCAGCGCAACAGCTAAGAAAGCCGTATCTCTCGGTATGAACGTGTACGCCTACGACCCGTACGTCTCCGAAGAAAAAATGGCTTCGATGGGCGTAAAAAAAGCGGATAAGCTTGACGATGCTCTCGAAAACGCTGACTACGTAAGCATTCATGCCAAACTTACCGATGAAACAAAAGGCATGCTTAACGCAGAAAAACTTGCCTGTCTCAAATCCTCGGCTTACGTAATCAACACGGCGCGCGGCTGCATAATCGACGAAAAAGCTTTGATAAACGCCGTTAAAAACGGGAAATTAGCCGGTGCCGTGCTTGACGTTGTTGACGTTGAGCCGCC
>JAUNNW010000075.1 GCA_030531285.1 Synergistaceae bacterium
CAGTAAGTTTTTTTGCCGAGCGCCGGAAGAAGTAGCAGCACGTGAACGATACAGTTACATATATCAAAAGAACAAGAAGCACGATTGGTCTGTCAGGTGTATGTGCAAACTGCTTGAAGTAAGCGAAACAGGTTATTACAGATATGTACACCGACTTGGCAAACCGAATAAGGATACTATTCTTTCGGCTGAAATAGAGAAGATATTGAAACAGTCTGAATTTAACGACAACTATGGAGTTAAGCGCATACAGCTTGCGCTGACGCAGAATGGAATAAAAGCCGGAATAAGGAGAATAACAAGGGTTATGAGACAGAACGGATGGATCCACAAGCCACACAGGAAACCTAAGAGTTTAACGAAAGCAACAACAGAAATACAGGAAAAAGAAAATCTGCTTAAACAGGATTTCCGAGCAGACAAGCCGTTAACAAAACTGCTTACGGACATAACCCAAATACAGTGCAAAGACGGAAAACTGTATATATCACCCATTATGGACTGTTACAACGGAGAAATAGTTGCATTAAGCATGAATAACAACATGAAAACAGAACTCTGCGTAACAGCCTTCAGAAATCTGATGCAGCAATACAGACTATTCGGCTGTACGCTGCACAGCGACAGAGGCAGCCAGTATACAAGCGATGCATTCAGGTATGAACTGTCAAAAGCAGGAGTAACACAAAGTCTGAGCGGAGTAAATCATTGTTATGACAATGCGGGAATGGAAAGTTTCTTTGCTACGCTCAAAAAAGAACTGCTCTACAGGCTCCCTGTCTACAAGATGAGTATGGAAGAAGTAAAGAGAATTGTATTCAGGTACATATTTACCTACTACAACAGAGCGAGGATTTATACAAGCAACCCCGAAGGCTTGCCGCCAACGGCATACAGGCAACTGTACTACAGTAACTGCTCAAAAGCGGCTTAAGGCTTCTAAAAGGTTTTTGACAATTAGTGGATTTTATATACTGCACTTTTTTTGACAATTCCATTAACATTAACGGCGGAAAATTGACAATCCTCAACACGGCTCTTGCTAAAAAGCCCAACGGAGCATATACAATGAAAGCGACAACGGCAAATGCGTTTATAAGAGAGTCCGTTGACATTATATCACCCGCTTCGGATATGCCGTTCACCATTTCACACTTTGACGGCACAAAAGAAATCAATCTGACTTTCAAGTCGGGAAAAGCAACAATTTTCTTTGACCCGTCAGAGTTCACTTTTGACAGCGATGAAAAGACATTGACAATCAAAAAGGAAGCTCTTGATAAAATTCAGCCTGGCAGTTATGAAATGAAAGCAACACAAGACATCGGCGAAGAAACAGCAGACATTGTCATAAAAGGCAATCCTGAACAAAAACAAGAAGAAAAGCAGGAGGAACAGAAACAGGAAGAAAAGAAAATCAATGCCGGCAAAAGCAGCGGCGGTTGCAATGCAGGCTTCGGAGCGTTGGCAATGCTTTTCGCAATCCCGCTTTTCAAAAAGCGGAAATAGCACACAAATTATCTATAATTTCGGGTAGAGGAGATGCTACCATGTATGCGATAGCCTTTGACTTGAAACAGGATACTCTATCTAAAACCTACGGGAACAGCACTTATACCAACGCATACACCGATATAAAGCGAGTACTTGCCAATTATGGATTTACACGTCAGCAAGGCTCTGTATATTCCGGCGACAGTGACAAGGTTGATGCTGTTAAGTGCGTTCTTGCGGTGCAAGATTTAACACGGAAATATCCGTGGTTCGCGGCAAGCGTTGAAGACATCCGTATGTTGCGGATAGAAGACAACAACGATTTAATGCCGGCTATTGAGATGGTTACAAAATAGAAATAGCAACAAACAGTTAAACATACCGGCGGTGAGGGCGACCTCGCCGCTTTTCAATTCTCCGCCAGGTTTGAAAATATCTGTCGGCAGATATTAAAGCAACAAAAAACCGCACCATTACTGGCGCGGCGAAAATAGACTTGGTGGAGACGCGGGACACCGAAGATATTTTTATAAATCCCGTTGTTATCTGCGTTCCTGTCCGATTTTCAAAAAAATATTTTGTACGGTATTTTATACCATATTGTATTTTGTCAGGCGTTTTGTACGACAGAAAATACACAAAAGTCAAAACAAATCAAACGCCGTCATCGCACAATACAAAACCCCCACTGTTACCGGCAGCGGGGGTTAGTTGTTACATTCCTACTCTCATTGCATATTATTTATCAGAGGCTTGGTGGGGTGACGTTTCCCACATCTCCTAACAATGGGCGACGGCTGCCTGTTCCGTCCTCAAACCTCTAATATGCTGACGAGAGTATAACCTCCCGATATGAAATTGTCAACTATATTTTCTTCAGCGTTCCCTTGCTGATATAGCCAACCGTGCGGGCAAAATTCAAAACATACAGAGACCTGACGAAAAACACACCCTGACCTGAAACACGCACGGCAACCTTCACGTACTCTGTTCCGTTTGCGCCGGATACAGCAAACTCTTTCACGTATTCAACAGATCCATCGGAAGGATTTACCCGTGCATAATCGGGAGCTGTTACTATATCGCTTATATACTGCGAATATTTTGCATAAGCGGGCGCGTGTTTGCGAAGAATATGGGCAATGTTGCTTTGTCCAATGTAAATAGGCGTATTGACCGCTACTGAAAGCCCCAGCGCGTTTATAACCTTTTCTGTAAAACACCCTATCCGCCGCATATCCTGATATTTTCCCCTACACGATATTAGGGACATTATTCACAGGAAAACTCTTAATGACCTTGCCGATAATCTTAAAGTCAACCTCGTCAAGGATAATCTTCCTGTCGGGATAGTTTTTATTGAACGACACGAGAGTTGCGCTGCCGTCCTTATTCAGCATAACGCCTTTAACAAATAAAGCGCCGTTCAGACTGACAACCGCCACGTTTCCGTTGACGACCTCGACATTTTCAGCGACAAGCAGACTGTCGCCGTCGTGGATATACGGTTCCATGCTGTCGCCGTCAGCGTAATAGACAAAGAAGCTCGCGCCCTGCCAGCTGTAGGCTGTAAGCAGAGACTTGCTCACAGGCGTTTCATACACGACATTCCACTCTACGCCGTCATAATAGTTACCCTTTCCGGCTGAGGCGGATACAATCCTGTCAACGACAGGAACCCACACAACTTCTTCACGCTTGCGGGCGTTGCCGTGTTCTTCCCTGTCGCCGGTAATCGGCTTCAGGTTCGCCGCTTCCGCTGACCGTTCCTGTTCAACTTTGACCGCTTCGGGGTTCTCATCAGAAAGCAGTTCCGCAACGCTGACACCCAACGCAGTCGCGATTTTTTGCAACTCTGTATAACGCGGCTCTCTTTCGTTTTTCTCCCAACGTTTTACCGTGTCAACAGAAACTTTTATTTTGTCTGCAACTTCTTTTTGTGTAAGGCTTGCCCTATTCCGTAAGGCTCTGATGACATCTCCCAACATTATTAAACACCTCTTATTCAATGTTGCCATATAGCACTAAAATAGACAATACGCAGTTTGGCACCGTGAAAGTGCTAAACGGCAAATTTTTTTTATTATTTTTGTAAAAAAACGCTTGACAAGTTGCCAAACGGCGTTATAATACAAAATGCAAATACGCCAAACGGCACTATTTTACAACACAAAGGGGGCGATAGGGTGCCAAACTCAATCAAAGCAACACGCCAAACGGCACATATTACACAGGCTGAGTTGGCTAAAAGAGTGCAGATTAGCGTTGACAGCGTTAAACGTTACGAAAACGGGAAACGACAGCCCCGAGCGGGCGAGCTCAAAAAGATAGCCGACGTTCTCGGCGTTACCACTGACGAACTGCTGAAAGATAATTCAGAATGCGATTAAACGAGAAAGGAGGGAGAGAGAAAAGATGAGAAAGGTTAATGCAGAGCTTCTTCCACGCAGGAACGCAATGCTTACAAGTATGGAGGTACGGGCGATTTTCGGCGGTCTTACTTACGCCGGAATGCGAAAGCTCCGCAGGCGCGGCGTTATTCCGGCGCCGTCTATTCCAAGTAAAACGCGCCCGCTTTGGGCGGCGGAGATTGTCTGGGCAGTGTACGACAGTTATATCGGAGGTGTTGCAAGATGAGAGAGGTTTATTGGATTGCTGCAATTTGCGTAACGATTATCGGACTTGAGGTAACAGGAGCGTTGGACGCGCTTATAAGCCTGCTCAGCAGGGATAAAGAAAGGAGAAAATAAAATGTACTGCGACTACAACCCGATTTATGACGTTTTAGTTTTGCTCGCGTGGTTTTTTGCTATGGCGTTGATTTGTAGATTACTGGGGTTTGTAGAAGCGAAAGCCGCCACCCTCAGGCAGCGGCTCCAAAAAATGGAACAAATACAAACACACTAAGGAGATTATACCCACATGACACACAATTTTCAAGTGGTTTTCGACGAAATCACACATACTTACACACTCGGGTGCGAAAAACTCCCGTCAGTCACGCAAATAACCAAGCCGTTAAGTGTGGCGCACTACGCAGGAATTCCTGAAGAAATATTAGCCATAGCCGCAGAACGCGGCACGGCAGTCCACGAAGCAATAGAGAATTGGCTGAAATTCGATTATGACGACTGCCCCGACGAGTACAGAGGCTACTTCTCCGCTTTCCGTGACTGGCAGGAGCTTGTACAGCCTAAAATTCTCTACTCCGAACTTCGGACGCACCACTCAGTGCTCCACTACGCTGGAACTATCGACCTCGTGGCAGAAATTAAGGGTGAAATATTCGTCGTAGATTACAAGACCACCTCTCAGCTTTCAGACAAACTCTGTAGGGTACAGCTTGAGGCGTACCGGCAAATGCTCAAGAACGGCGATTTGTACGACATCAAAAACAAGAAAATAGGCAAATTCGCTCTGCATTTGAAACCGGACGGAAGCTATTCGCAGCACGATTATCCGGCATGCGACGTAGAAGCTCTCAAAATTTTCACAGCGTGTAAGTCAATTTTTGACTATACGAAATAAAAAACAGGAGGCAGTACAAATGACAAACACACTCGCAACAACACAGCTTCAGGAAGAAACACACGACATTGTAGCTCAGGCTCAGTCCATTGTTGTTATGGACAACGACAGCTACAACAAGGCAGAACAGTTTGCACGCTCACTCAAAGAACTTGAGAAAAAAATTAAAGCTTTTTGGGCGGAGCCGAAGCAGAAAGCCTATGACGCGCACAAAGCAATAACAAATCAGGAAAAGGCAATGCTTGAGCCTGTAACAACCGCAATTAAGGCAATATCCAACAAAACCGTAGCCTACATGCTGGCAGTAAAAAAACAGCAGGAAGAAGCAGAAGCAGCCGCAAGACGGGAAGCAGAAGCAGCGGCTAAGGCGAAACTGGAAGAAGCTAAACAGCTTGAAGAAGCCGGAGACACGGAAACGGCAGAAGAACTCCGTGTTGAGGCTGAAGCTTTTGAAGCGGCAGCGTCTACACTTAAGGTTGAGGCAGAAGCTCCGAAAGCGGAAGGTGTATCGTACCGCAAAGACTGGGAAATTTCCGTCACAGATGAGATGGCAGTTCCGACATCAGTAATGGGAGCGGTTATTCGCCCTGTCGACCTCGCAAAGGTTAAGGCTCTCGTCAAAGCGACACAGGGAAAAATTGAAATCCCGGGCATTGTAGTCAAAGAAACGCTTACTCCTGTGAGGAGAGGATAAAAATGCTGCAAAAATCTGAGAATATCGGCAGTCTTGTCAAAGCTTTATCTGCTGTACAGGGAAAATTGCAGCCAGCAGCAAAGTCCGCAAACAACCCATTTTTCAAAAGCAAATACGCCGACCTCACGGAGGTGTGGAATTCCTGCCGTCAGCTTCTTACGGAAAACGGGCTCTCTGTAATTCAAACGACAACCGTAGAAGAAGCAAGCAACGGCGTAACGGTTCAAACGACGCTGGCGCATACGTCGGGCGAATGGATAACCGGCGAGCTTTATATGCCGGTTGTGAAGAAAGAGCCTCAGGCTGTCGGTTCGGCGATAACCTACGCAAGACGCTATGCCTTGTCTGCGATAGTCGGAATAACAGCAGATGATGACGATGGTGAGGCTGCCATGGGCAGATACAAAGGCGCATCGCAGAAGCAGGCAACAAGGCAGACTACTGAACCGGCAAATCCGAACGGAATAACTCAGAAACAGAGGCACGAGCTTTTCACAAAAGCAAAGGAAGCGTACGGAGACGATTTTGAACGTTGCATGAAAGAAAAGCTGCAGCGGTACGGCTACAACAGCACTTCTGAAATCACAAAAGACAACTTTGAAAAAATGCTTATTGAAATTAACGACGTAATCGAGGCAAACAAAGGCTGATACACCCCCTATGTAAGCCGGAGCGGGCGGCGCAGTTCGCTCCGGCAGGGCGGAGGAAGAAAGGAAGAACGGGAATGGCAGGCAAGGACGAAAAGTTTATTAAATTCTATACAACCTCTATTCTTCAGAGCTACGACTATCAGAAGATGACGCTCGAAGAAAAGGGACTGTATTCCCATCTGCTTTATCTGCTTGCCGAAACCACAGACGGCGAATTGATTTACGATGAAACCTTGCTTGCTCATCAGTGCGGAGTGTCCGTCAGAAAATTTCGTGCAGTTTTCGCGAACATTTCGTCAAAATTTCAACGGCGAACCGATGACGAAAATCTCACGAAAATTTTTAATCCGAAAATGAAAAGTACGGTTTTGGCACGTCAGCAAAAATCCGAAAAACTTAGTGACAGTGGGGCTTTAGGGGGTAAAACGACGCAGGCAAAAAG
>JAUNNW010000076.1 GCA_030531285.1 Synergistaceae bacterium
ACGAATATACACCGGACGCGCTTGCCGAAGCTTGCAGAAAAGCCGTATCCGTCTATGGGAGCATGGATAAAGACGCTGACGGAAAGAGAATTGACCGCGAATGGCTCTGGAATTTCTCAAATACGGCAGAGATTGAAAAATTGCAGGCTGAATATGCCGGACTGGAAGAAGACACACGTTCAGAATGGAAGAATATATTTGGAACCGGCGAATTTAGAGCGCTTAAAGACAAAAAATCGCCGAACCCGCTGGAAACTGATGTTATCGGACTTGAAAGATGTACGGACGAAACTCCTGAAATCTTTGTGCAGAAGCTGATGAACGCCCTTTTAAAGCTGAATGGACAGACAAAAGATTTTAAGAGCTTATTTGAGGTAGCGTTTAACTGCAAGGCGAAAGACTACCGCGATGACCTGCAACACAAGCTTGAACTGACTGCGAAGCAGACAGAAATCGAAATCAACATTTCCTCTTTGCTGAACAAAACCGCCGCGCTTGCGTGGCAATGCTGGGAACAGAGAAAAAGCAGCGCGAACTGCCTTGCAATGGACGATCTCATCGGCAGGGCAAAAGAAGTGCTTGAAAGCGATTTGTCCTGCGGCGAAAAATACCGCCACATAATGATTGACGAATTTCAAGATACCGACCCTCTCCAAAACGCGCTTATTGAAAAGTTGTGGAAAGGCGAAGACGCCGAAAATCCGAACACGCTCTTCATTGTCGGAGACCTTAAGCAGTCTATATACCGTTTCCGTCACGCTGACCTTACGCTTTTCAAAGACTACATTGACAAAGCGAAAAAATCAAACTGCGGACAATACATCAATCTTGACAAAAATTTCCGTTCGACAAAAGCACTGATCGGAATCTTTAACGACACCTTTTCAGATATATGGAAAAACGGAATGGGAAACGTCTCTGTCACATATGAGGCGCTTGAATATCCCGACGGCAAAGAGGACGGTTTTGAAGAAAACGCTCTTGACGTGCTGACGTTCACGGAAATTAAAGACAAAAACAGCGTAAAACCGAAAATTGGAGAAGAACGCTTTGCGCTCTACAAAGCCCTTGCGCAGAGGCTGCGCGGTATATGCGGCAGCGTAACGATTTACGACAAGGAACTGAAAGCAAGACGCAAATGCCGCTGGTCTGATTTCACCGTGCTTGTTCCAACACGCACCTCATACACGGCAATTGAAAAAGCGTTTGAATATGCAGGCATACCCTACGCGCTTTGCACGAGCAGGGATTATTACGGACGTGACGAAATAAAAATACTCATAAACCTGCTTAATCTTCTTTCGTCGCCGGACGACGCTCTCGCGCTTGCCTCCTGGCTTGCTTCGCCTTTCTGCGGTCTTGAAGCAGGGAAAACGGAAGCGCTTGTGTCGGAAGCGGCGCAGAAAGGATTGAAAAAAAATCCGGCAATTCTCGGCGAACTTGTGAAAGAAAAATATCCGCGCGTTATTTCAGGGCTTGACAGACTGCGCCGCATAGCAAAACTGCGCGGTGCCTCCGCGGTGCTCATGGAACTGCAAAAAAACAGGGAATATCTTAAGGCGTTTGAGCCGCGGCAAAGGCGCAGGGCGTCTGCCAATCTCGCCGGACTTATTGACGCCACAAGAGAATTTGACGCGTCAATAGGCGGCTCTCTTGCGGCCTGTGCCGAATATCTGCAGAAAGCGGCTGATAAAAAACAGCAGAAAGAAGAGCCTGACGTTATCGACAGCAGCCAGAACTGCGTAAGAGTAATGACGGTACACGCTTCAAAAGGACTGCAGTTTCCGATAACCGTGCTTGCCGAAACGCAGAAAAAAAACGTCTCGCGCAGCGGAAAAATCAAAATATCCCCGCTGCTTGGACTTTTTGTTTCCAAAGCGCCGGAGTTTGCGGCTTCTGAGGGAAACAAAATCCCGTTTGCCGCAGAGGCATGGCATAAGGAAATTGACGGCAAAGCGTCGCAGGCTGAAGACGAACGCTGTTGGTACGTGGCGATGACGAGGGCGCAGGAAAAACTTGTCCTTTGTGGAATTCTCAAAGAAGGCAACGAAAAAAAAGAACCGCAAAAGCCGGAGAGCTTTCTTGAGCGTTTCCTAAAAATTGAAAACATTGTATGCAATGAAACAGACATCAGACAATTTGATGCCGGGAAATTTGATGTCCGGCAGGAAATGTCCGAAACCGAAACAAAGGAAATCACGGAACCTCTTAAAGCGGAATTCAGCGCTTCGCCAATGCTTTCGCGCATAACGGCATCGGCATACGCCCTGCTTGAATGGTGTCCTGCGGCTTACCGCAGAAGCTTCCGTCAGGGAATAAAAACTGACTGGGAGAACGAAGACAACGGGGAAACCGCAGAAAGCGGGCAGGCATTCGGAAACATAGTGCACAAAGCAATCTGCCGCTGGGACTTCACAGAAGACAGCATTGAAAATCTTCTCGGCGGTTATCTTGCGCAAACACTTTCTGATGAACTGAAAACAGAATTTGACAAACAGGGTACAAAAGAAGCCGTGCGTACACTGCTCACAGACTTTGCAAGAACTGAACTTGCGCAGAAGCTTGCCGGACTTGCCGAAAAAGAAGGGACTTTAATACGCGAAGCATCTTTCAGGGTACGCTGCGGGGAACTTCTGCTTGTCGGAGCCGCGGACCTGTACTGGAAGAATGGAAATGCACTTCACCTGATTGACTGGAAAACAGGCGGCGAAAGTGTTGTGACAAACGCCTACTATCTGCCCCAGCTCAAATTCTACGCGGCGGCGCTTTGGCTTGCGGCAAAAGACGGCGTACAGTGCCCTGAAAAAATAGGCGTGCGCCTTGTGCATTTGCGTTCGCCCGAAAGCGGTGAAGTATTCTTTACACCGTCAGAACTTGACGAAATTGCCGAAAGCATCGAAAAAGCGGCACAGCGCGCAGTATCCGGCGCATTTCCGCCGTGTACGGACAGATGCGAAAACTGTCCTCTTAAAAGAGGCTGTCCTTTTGCATTACACCAGAAAAGTTAAATCGTTTCCTTTTTTTGCGTTTTTATAAAAATTACAGGGTCAAAAGTACGAAAAAAATGATATAATAAATTTGTGCGATTATGCACGCGTCTGTTTGGCAGGACAGACAGAGCAACGGTTTTTAGCAGCAATTTTTTCAATAAAGTTGGAGGGATACTGTATGGTTGAGAAAAAGAGAAAGTGGGTAACAGTTGACGGCAACGAAGCCGCCGCATACGTTGCCCACGCAGTCAACGAAGTTATTTCCATCTACCCGATTACGCCGTCGTCACCGATGGCAGAATGGTCTGACCAGTGGTCAGCCGCAAAGCGCCCGAACATTTGGGGAACGATTCCTCTTGTTCAGGAAATGCAGAGCGAAGCAGGCGCTTCAGGCGCCTATCACGGAGCGCTTCAGACAGGCGCTCTCTGCACGACTTTCACAGCGTCGCAGGGACTTCTTCTGATGATTCCGAATATGTTCAAAATCGCCGGTGAACTTACCTCAACGGTTATGAACGTTACGGCGCGTACAATAGCGACCCACGCGCTCTCGATTTTCGGTGACCATTCAGACATTATGGCTGTCAAAAACACCGGTTGGGCAATGCTTTGCTCAGCTTCCGTGCAGGAAGTTATGGATATGGAACTTATAGCTCAGGCTTCAACGCTTGAAGCAAGGGTTCCGTTCCTCCATTTCTTTGACGGTTTCCGCACAAGCCATGAAGAAATGAAAATAGAGCAGCTTGAATACGATGATATGCGCGCGCTTATTGATGATGACCTCGTCCGCGCGCACCGTATGCGCAGACTTACGCCTGAAGCGCCTGTTATCCGCGGTACGGCTCAGAATACAGATTCTTTCTTCCAGTCAAGAGAAGCCTGCACGAAATACTACAAAGCGGTTCCCGATATTGTTCAGAAGTATATGGACAAATTTGCCGCTCAGGTTGGCAGACAGTATCATATCTTTGACTACTACGGCGCAAAGGATGCGGACAGAGTTATCATCATCATGGGCTCAGGCGCAAACGTTGCCCGCGAAGCAGTCGAAAGACTTAACGAAATGGGAGAGAAGGTCGGCGTTATCTGCGTACACCTCTTCCGTCCGTTCGACGTCAAACGTTTCCTCGAAGCGCTGCCTGATACCGCAAAATCAGTCGCAGTACTTGATCGCTGCAAAGATCCTGCGGAAATCTGCGAAGCCCTTTGCTTTGATGTCCGTACGGCTCTTTCAGGAAAAGACATCAAGGTTATTGGCGGACGCTACGGCCTTGGCTCAAAAGAATTTACTCCTGCGATGGTCAAGGGCGTGTTCGACGAACTTACAAAACTTATGCCGAAGGATAGCTTCACGGTCGGTATTAACGATGACGTCAATTATTCAAACATCGACTATGATCCGAACTTTGACACCGAAAATCCGAAATGCACGCGCTGCCTCTTCTTCGGAATTGGGGCAGACGGCACAGTCGGCGCTAACAAAAACTCAATCAAAATCATCGGCGGCGAAACGGATCTTTATGCGCAGGGCTATTACAGCTATGACTCAAAGAAGTCAGGCGGCATAACTGTCAGCCATCTCCGCTTTGGACCTGATCCTATCCACGCCAGCTACCTCATCAACAAAGCAAACTTCGTAGCCTGCCATGTATTCTCATACATGGAAAAACTCGATGTTCTCGCATCGGCGGCAGAAGGCGGCGTATTCCTTCTTGACAGCCCGTACAGTGCAGAGGAAGTTTGGGATCATCTCCCGCTTACGGCCCAGAAACATATCATTGACAAGAAGCTCAGATTCTACGTTATCAATGCTGTCAAAATCGCAAAAGAAACTGGCATGGGACGCCGCACCAACACGATTCTCCAGACCTGCTTCTTTGCTATCAGCGGAATTATCCCCAGCGGACAGGCAATAGATGCCATCAAGGCTTCAATAGTCAAGACATATTTGCCGAAAGGTCAGGCTATTGTTGACAAAAACATCAACGCTGTTGACGAAACGCTTAAGAATCTCTACGAAGTCAAGGTTCCTGCGACAGCCGCCAGCAGTTTTGATCTCAAAGCCCCTGTGTCGGATGACGCGCCTGAATTTGTCAAAGAAGTTCTTGCCCCGATGATGGTTCTTAAAGGCGATGATCTCCCTGTCTCAGCAATGCCTGCAGACGGAACCTATCCGACGGCGACGACGCAGTACGAAAAACGCAACATCGCGGTTGATATCCCTGTATGGGATCCCGAAGCATGTATCCAGTGCGGTAAATGCTCACTGGTCTGTCCGCACGCTGCAATCCGCGCCAAAGTTTATGATGCGGACAAACTTGCGGATGCTCCTGCAACCTTCAAATCAGCAGACGTTAAACCGATCGGAAGCTGGAAAGAATTTGAGGGCAAAAAATTCACCATTCAGATTGCTCCTGAAGACTGCACGGGATGCGGTGTATGTGTCAATACCTGCCCGCTCGCGAAGGTCAAAGGAACGCTTAAGATGGCTGAACAGCTTCCGCTCCGCGAACCTGAAAGCAAAAATTGGAAGTTCTTCATGGATCTTCCCGATATTGACAGAAGCAAACTTAACCTCGACACAGTCAAGGATATACAACTTCTCCGTCCGCTGTTTGAATTCTCAGGAGCATGTGCAGGTTGCGGCGAAACTGCTTATGTCAAACTTATTTCAGCACTATTTGGCGAACGCGCACTTATAGCAAACGCAACGGGATGCAGCTCAATATACGGCGGAAACCTTCCGACGACGCCGTGGGCAGTCAACAAAGAAGGCGTTGGCCCGGCATGGGCGAACTCACTCTTTGAAGATGCGGCAGAATTCGGACTCGGTTTCAGACTTACGCTCGACAAACATGCTGAATACGCTTCAGAGCTTCTCCAGAAACTTGAACCTGAAGTGGGCAAAGAAATCATCGATGCAATACTTGACGCACCTCAGGGTACGGAAGAGGAAATCAAGGTCGTAAAAGCCAAGGTTGCAGAGCTTAAAGAAAAACTCAAAGCACTCGGCACCGAAAAAGCTCAGGAAATGCTTACGCTTGCCGACAACCTCGTCCGCAAAACGATTTGGAACATAGGCGGCGACGGCTGGGCATACGATATTGGATACGGCGGACTTGACCATGTTATTTCACAGGGCAGAAACATCAACATCCTTGTCCTTGATACGGAAGTCTACTCCAATACAGGCGGACAGATGTCAAAATCAACGCCGCGCGGAGCCATTGCGAAATTTGCCGCTGCCGGTAAATCAATGGGCAAAAAAGACCTCGCCCTTATGGCAATGACCTATGGTGACGTGTATGTCGGACGCATCAATCTCGGCGCAAATCCGGAACAGGCAATTAAGGTCATCAGAGAAGCCGAAGCCTACAACGGCCCATCGCTCGTTATTGCATACTGCCACTGCATAGCACACGGAATTGCAATGGATAAGGGACTTGAGCAGCAGAAAAAAGCGGTTGAATCCGGACACTGGATTCTCATGCACTACAACCCTGAACTTAAGAAAGAGGGCAAAAACCCGCTCACAATCGACTGCAAAGAACCTACGCTCCCGCTTAAGGATTACATCTACAACGAAACACGCTACAAACGTCTTACGATAACGAATCCGGAAGCAGCGGAAGCGCTCCTCAAAGCAGAAGAAAAAGAACTCCGCAGCCGCTGGAACCTTTACAAATATCTCTCAGAGATGCCGGTGGAAGCATAGGAACATAAAATGTCTTTTAAACAGGAGATCAAAGATTCTCAAGGTCGCGTAATAATGACCAAAATTGTTGAAGACGAACAG
>JAUNNW010000077.1 GCA_030531285.1 Synergistaceae bacterium
GAAAACGGCGAAGCCAAATTTGAACCCAATACGGAATACAAAAAATGAGGACAATACTGTCCTCATTTTTTTGTAGTTGCATTATGAACAAGCTGTTTCAGTTGACATTTTACATACTCCCTGTTAAAATATTACCAACTCGTAAGTTTGCAACTTTAGAGTATATTAGGAGGGACATTCATGTTCAAGGGCAGGAAAGAAGAACTTGAAAAGTTAGAAAGCATGCACAACAGCGGCAGTTTTGAATTTGCAGTTATTTACGGACGCCGCAGAGTTGGAAAAACCACTCTCATACGCAAATTTTGCGAAGGCAGACGCGCTTTCTACTTTGTTGCGCGCGAAAGCAGCGCCTCCGAAAATTTGAAACTTGTCAGCAGAGAACTTGCCTCCTGCGGATTAACCTCAGAAGGGACAGTTTTTGAAAACTGGGACTCTGTTTTGCGTCTGCTTGCGCAGCTTTCGCAAAAAGAACGGCTGATTGTCGCAATCGATGAATTTCCCTATCTTGCGGCTGCGGAAAGCGGCATAACCTCCGCAATACAGGCTTATACCGATGGCAGTTTCAAAAACAGCAAATTGTTCTTAATTCTCAGCGGCTCATCTATGAGTTTTATGGAAAATCAGATACTCGGACACAAAAGTCCGCTGTACGGAAGACGCACGGCACAGTTCAAGCTGCAGCCGTTTGACTATTTTGTTTCGCGCGAATTTCTGCCGGGGTTTTCGCCGGAAGAACAACTGACGCTTTACGCCGTCACAGGGGGCATACCTGAATATCTCTCCAAAATTGACAACACAATTTCGCTGAAAGAAAACATTGCCAGACTGTTTCTCACCGACAGCGGAGTAATGTTTGAAGAACCGGCGAACTTGCTTAAGCAGGAGCTGCGTGAGCCGGCAGTCTATAATTCTTTGATAACGGCAATCGCCGGAGGTGCGTCAAAACTTAACGAAACAGCATCAAAAACAGGCATGGACACCAACAAAGCAGCAAAATATCTCGGAGTTCTGATGTCGCTCGGCATAGTCAAACGAGAATACCCCGCGGGAGAAATTCGCGGGAAAAAAAGTCTGTATTCCATTGACGATGGAATGTTCCGCTTTTACTACAGATACGTTTTCACAAATATAAGCGCGATAACAAGCGGAAGCGGCGGATTGCTCTACGATGCCGAAATAAAAAACACTCTGCCTGAATTTTGCGCTCCCGTGTTTGAAAAAGTTTGCGCAGAATACCTTTTAAGGCTGCAAAAAACAGGAAAACTGCCGTTCTTCATAGGCTCGCTTGGTCGCTGGTGGGGCGCAAATCCCAACACTAAAAAACCGGAAGAAATAGACCTGATGGCAATTTCGCACAAAAAAGGACTGTTTTGCGAATGTAAATGGCGTTCAACTCCCGCCGACTTAGCTGTTTTTGAAACACTTACCGCAAGAAGCAAACTCTTTGACCTTGACGAGCGGCACTTTATAATCTTCTCCAAAAGCGGCTTTGACAAAAAACTCAAAGCAAAAGCCTCTGCTCTGCCGCAACTTTCGCTGATTTCCTTTGACGAAATTAACAAACTTCGAACTTGACAGAATACAGAACAATGATGGCGGCAACGCCCTCATTGTTTTGCTTCTGTTTATTATGCTCCGTTAAGTTTCTTTGCCTCGTTTCAGCTTGCGCGGCATTTTTAATGAATTACTAACAAACAGGCGGAGCATAACGCCCCGCCTGTAGTATTTCACATTTTCTTGCCGTTACTTCACTTCCCAAACTCATACCACGCGTTCAGGTTCGCGCCTATGCTGTCGCGTTTGCCTGTGTAGCCCGTTACGCCAAGTTCCACTTTCCAAGGGCTGTTCGGTTTGTGGTATTTTATGCCGAGTTCCGCCATTCCGCTTCCGCCTTTGAAGTCAGGTTCAAGCAGCGCGTATTCTCCCATGTGACCTTTCGCCGTTCCGTCAAATTCGTATTCGTAGGCAAGTCCGCCAAAGAATTTCACGCCGTTTTCGTTTTCTTTGCCGTTGTAACGGAAGCCCGCGCGAAGTCTGTGGCTGTTTATCGCGTCAAGGTCAAACTGTTCTCCGGCTATTACCGGACTGTCGCTGTTCTGTCTGTTCCAGAGGTATTTGACGTAGGTGTCTATGTTTGAATTGTCTTTGAGCGACCATTTGTAGCCAAGTCCTGCGTGCGCTCCGAGGTACGAATTGCTTGTGTCAAAGCGGGTGCTTGTTCCTGGGTTAAAGGTTTCGCTGTTGTAGTCGCTGTTCATGTGTCCCGCTCTGAATGAGGCTTCTCCGTGCAGCTGTCCTTTGGCTGTTTTCTTTCCTTCAACTTTTGCGAAGATACCGCCGCCGAAGTAGTTTATGTCGCCGTCCGCTCTCACGTTTCCGTCTTCAAATTCGTTTTCTGTCGTGTAGCGTCCGTTGCCGCCTTCAACAAACAGTCCGAGTGTTACGTTGTCTTTGATTTTCTTTGAGAGCCCTGCCGCGACGTTTGTGCTGTTGAGGTCTATGTGGCTGCCTGTTTCGTAGCGGCTGTGGCTGCCCTGTATCGCCGCAAAGGCTTCCCATAAACCGCTTGACGACGCGCTGTCTATTGCCTGTCCGGCTATGAGATCGCTTGCGCTGTTGAGTGCGGCTGACGCTCCGAGTCTTGCTTCGCTGAAACTCTTTGTCTGGTCTGCAACGCCCTGGTCAAGGTAACCGAGCATGAGGGCTGAGTTTGCGTCAAGTCCTACGCTGTACAGGTATTTCTTTACGCCTTCTCTTGTCTGTACCTCAGGGTCGCCCATGTAGTTTATTGCTTTGGTTATGAGCGTCATTGTTTCGTCTTTGTTCAGTTTGTAGTACTCGTCTGTCTGAATGAGGTTTACTGTTGCGTCTTTGAGGTCAACAGGGTTTTCAACATTGAGGAATACGTAACCGTTTTTCTTTTCTTCTCCGTCAAGGTTGAAATTAAGGTTTCCTTTCGGCGTCAGTTTTCCGCTTATGTAGGTTGTTTCGTTTACGTTGTAGTCGCCGTTTATTGTTATGTCGCCTGTTATACTGCTTCCGCCTTTGGTATCAAGAGTGCCGTTGACGTTTATAACGCCTCCGTTGAGGGCTGCTTCGTCAAGCGTGAGTCTGCCGTTGATGTCTGCGATGTCAGTTACGTTAACGGTTATGTCTTTGAGTTCGGATTCACCGTTTTCTGTGAAAGTCTTTGCCGTTACGGTTGTTTCGTCTTTGCCTTCGCCTTCAAGTCTTGCGTCGTTTATCGCAAGATCTCCTGTTATTTCTCCGCCTGTCGTCACGTGAACCGTTATGTCTTTGAGTTCGGCGTCGCTGTCTGACGATATAGTGTCTGCCGTTACGGTTGTCTCGTCTTTGCCTTCTCCTTCAAGTCTTGCGTCGTTTATCGCAAGGTCTCCCGCTATACGTCCGCTTTCCGTCACGTGGACGGTTATGTCTTTGAGTTCGGCGTCGCTGTCTGACGATATAGTGTCTGCCGTTACGGTTGTCTCGTCTTTGCCTTCTCCTTCAAGTCTTGCGTCGTTTATCGCAAGGTCTCCCGCTATACGTCCGCTTTCCGTCACGTGGACGGTTATGTCTTTGATTGTGAGGTCTCCGGTGCCGTTAAGTTTCTGCGTCGTAAGCGTTGAGGTTGCTGCGTCTTCGCCTTTCAGGACAGCTCCGTTTCCAGTGTTGAGCGTATCTGAAATTTCAATGCGGTCTTTGTCAAACAGCGTTCCGTTGATTTCAACGTCTCCACCGAATTTAAATTCATTTTCGGTTGTCAGCGTAGCGCCGGTTCCGACAGAGATATTTCCTGTCAGCGTTGTGCCGTTTGTCGCGTCTGCAGTGATTGTGCCATTGTCATTTGCGCCGACGGTTACGCCTGTGTTGTAGGTATCGTTTTCAAATGAGAGGTTAAAGTCTCCGCCGAGGTTTGCCGTGAGGGCTTTTGTAGCATAGCCTGTGCTGAGCGTGCCTTCGTTGACGGTTGTTGAACCTTTTATAAATTCATAGCCTTCCGTATTGCTGAACGCTGAGGCATAGTCTGTTTCTTTGTCTCCGTTTGCCTGTTCGGCATAGACGTACATTTTGTACGTGCCGTCAGCAAGTGTTCCGAAACCTACTGACACACCTGCGCTGCCATCGGCTGTATTGCCGATTTTAGCGTAGTTCAGCATATTTGCTCCCGTGCTGTCTGTCACTATCGCGGATACGTAGTTCGCTTTTTTGAGCGGGTCTGTTTCGTTTATTGCAGCTGCAGTGTATTTCACCACGGAAGCGCTGTATTCAACGGTTACGCCACCTGTCAGGTCAATCGTTCCGCCTTCGGCTGTCGCATCCGCAAGGGTGTCAACACCGCCAGTTGTCGTCTGTGTCACGGTTACGTCCGTTGGCGCAGCTATACTGTCGCCTTTCAGCGTCAGTTTCCAGCCATTGGAGCCGTCGTAGTCCGCTAGCGCAAAGCCGTTACCGACATCCACCCGCGATTTACTGTTTTTGTCGTACGTCTCGTCGCTTTTTGTCGCTTCTGCGGCAGACAGGAACAAAACATCGTCCTGATTTAGGTTTAAAGCCGCACGAGCGGCGTAAGTTCCGTTGTCCGCAGAACCATAGATGAAGACCTCACCGTCGTTGTGGACATAGCACGCAGCGTCGGGAATGCCGGGTGTTCTGAGCCGCCAAAAAGAAATCCCCCTGTAAGCAACTTTAGCCGCCTCTGTGTTACCGTACATCGCTACGTGCTGCGCCATTTCTGTCGCAGGCGCTTTTCTTGTATCTGTGGCGCCTGTTGTACTAGTGAAACCGTAACTGGTGTTCATTGCTTCTTCTGCGCTCAACAGGAAGATTTTGTCAGTTGATTCTTTGTATTCTGTTGTACTATCATAATCATACGTTTTATTTGTCGTCGCCGCTATCGTTTCGTATTCTACTGTGCTGAACGCGTCTCCCGCAAATCCTCCCCATGTATTTACGCTTCCGTCTGATTTAAAGGTCGTAACTGTCGTGTTGTTCATTGTTGTGCGGATTTTAGACGAAATACCATCTCCTGCACCGGCTGAACTCTCATCTTTTCCCCATACGTTCTTGTTTGCAGTTACACTACTTGAGTTAAACTGGTCTGAGTACAACGATTGGTCGGACATAAGGAACGTTTTGCCGTTTTCCGTTCCTGCCGCGTCGTTCGCAAGAACACGCCATTTGATGCCTTCCTTTTTGTAGTTGGCTATATTTGCCTTTTGTTCGGCTGTAGCCGTACTTATGTCTCCGCTGTAGCTCTGCCAGTAGTTGCCAAAGTAGATTGTTTTGGCATTGTCTGAGGCAACATATTTTCCTGTTGCAGTGTCATATACAGAGCCTCCGCCTCCGCCCTGTATGTCCGTTATTTTCGCAAGTCCGCCTGCCATCGCCGGCGATACCGTTGAAAAGACAAAAGCAAAAAGCATTAAAGCTGCGAAAAGTTTTTTGAAGCTGCGATTAGTTTTCATTGTTATTCCTCCCCATAATTTATTCAGTTATTTCAGATTTGACGCCGCGAACATCATATGTAATTCCTGTCAAGACAGACATAAGAATTTCATCATTCACAAGTTTCATAAACGTTCTTTTTGCCTTATAACTTGAAATGTTGAATTTGTTGTCCTCAGTTATAAGCAAGTCCGCATACAAATTCTTTTCTGCCTGTATTTGTCTGACTTTTTCTACCAACTCTTCTTTTTTTATTTTCCAGACAGGAGATTTTTCAGATTTAACAATCTGACGGCATAAATTTAAGTCCCCTTTGCTTATTGACTCTGCCAAACCATCTTCACCGACAAGCATTTTCATTTTTTTGATTTTCTCGTCAAGGACACTCTGTGCTTTGCGTCTCGTATATTCGTTAAGTCCGAAATCTTTTTCCAAGACATCTATATTGTCAGACAACAGCACTCCGTTGACACAGAGGACATCAATGTTTGTGGATACATACAGACTGGGTTTCTTCTGTTCTTTATATACATCTTGCCCGTCAGCATCAAACAGCCACAAATATTTTGATGCAGCCAATGTTTTATTTACGCTGTATCTTTGGTACAGCCACATCTCGTCTTTATCAATGCGATATTTTATAACCAGTCCGTGAATTTTTTCAGTTTCATCATTACTAAAACGCCAAGTATCTTCGGTTATCTCTGAGAAATTAACAGCAGCATGCAAATCAGCGGAGTCTAACATTAAAAACATTTTCCGCAGTTTTTTTGCCTCATACCCATGCCCTGCAAACCAATCATTTACCCATATAATTTCATTCTTTTCAGGCAGATAGGTCTTGCGCAAAATTTCTGTAAACTGCCTTGCAAGAGTTTTTTGGGTTTCAGTGGCTAATTTGATTTTTTTGTACGATATTGTTTCATCTTTAATACACGCATACAACTGTACAATGCTACAAGTTGATAATCTCTGTATATCTGCCCTAATATCCTGCATTTTTTCTCTGACATTTTTGCTCATTACTTATTCCTCCATACGTACAGTATTTTTGAATCACAAATATTGGTATGTGTTATGACATCACCAATATTGATTTCCTTTCTGCTGATACCAAACCGTTTCTCGCCTTGTTTTTTTGTAGCAAACCAAAACATCTTATAACCTTCCAAGGTTAATACAGGGTTGTTATACCAATACTTGCTTTTTGCCAAAAGAGCAACAACCAATGTTATTAGCGATAAAAAGA
>JAUNNW010000001.1:0-23750 GCA_030531285.1 Synergistaceae bacterium
GCCACGACGGAGTGATAAAGCATGAGGATAATCTCGCGCTGTGCGAAGACGGCAGTGCCGTTCTCATTCCTGACGAAAATTATGTAAAAGCAAGATATTAAAGCAGAATCAAAGCCGCTAAAAGACCGGCTTGTGGTTACAGAAACAAGATTGTTTTTCTGCCTTGATAAAGTTCATTTCCGTTTCCGATACGGATTCTTCTAAATTCCGCAAACAAGCAAGAGAAAAGCAGGCTCCGGCAGGAGCCTGCTTTTAAGATCAAATACTGTCGTATTAACGTGTTTTGTAACCGGCAAATGCAGGTTTATCGCCTACGCCGTCGCCTTTGAAGTTTTTGCCTTTAAGTTTTGTGTTGTTGTTGATGAGGTCTTTGATTGACGTACCGCCTTCAAGCATCGCAAGCCATTTGTCGCCTTTTTCGCTGAGAAGTGTGGCTTTGTCTTTGCCAAGACGCTGCACTTCGGGTTTTGCCCAGAGGTAACCTCCGTTTTCGTTGCGTCCCTGCAGACAGTAGCGTGTGTCTCCCATTGCAACTGCTTTTGCAAGATTGATACGGTGCTTGTTCTGCCAAAGAGCCGCTGCCGCGAGGAGAGCCGCGTCATCGCTGCGTGTTCTGTTGAGTATGAGAACAACTTTGGTGTCTTTGAATTCCGTGCAGAAGTTAAAGTCGCCCTGTGAGTCCATACCGCAGAGAATTGGACCCTGTCCGTTATATTTCGGAGCAATGCGTTTCAGAATCGTCAAAGATTTGCCAAGTCCTTCTGTCTGCGGGTTGAGGTCATAGTCGTAGACATTGACGTATTTGCCGTTCACGATTTTGTTGTTCATACCGACAACGCCGGTGCAGTATATTCCGAAGATACCGTTGTTTGCTGCTGCTTTGATGATTTGTTCTGTTGATGCTGTGTCAACCCAGACATCGATGCCGTTCGCAAGGAGACAGATGTAAAGTTCCTGAAGTTCAGGTGAAACCGTGATGCCCTGATTGTAACCGATTGTGAGCTGTCCGGCTGTGCTTCCCGGGTAGTTCGCGGGGCTCGTCCATTTGCATTTTTTCCAGAATGTTTTGTCTGCAATGCTTTTTGCATTGTGGTAACGGTATGATTCTTCTGAAAGAGCCGTTACTTCTTCCGGTGTCATTCCGGTGAAAAGATATGTAACCCACGGGTATGAGATTGACGTGCTTGTCATTTCACCGATTGCGTCATAGAGCCAGCGGGTCTTTGTCGCAAATTCTTTCCAGTCGTCTGTTGCCTGCCATTCAGCCATTTGCGCGACTTTTGCGGGTGTCGGGCAGACATAGCCTTTCGCATAGAGTTTTGCGTATGCTTTTGCCGCGTCTGTCGCCGCCTGTCTGATTGTCGCGTTGCCAAGGTCTCCGCCTACAGGTTTGTCGAGGACTTCTGTCGGGATTCCTGTGAGAAGAACTTCGAGCATCTGTTCCGGTTTCGCGCCAAGACGAAGTCTTTCGAGCTGATAGATTGTTGTCTGCTCAAAGACGTCGAGGATTGCTGTCGTGTTGTCCCAGTCAAATGCTGCGTACGGTTTGCGGTCAGCTTTGTAGTTCGGGCTGGCTTTGCCGTATGTCGCAAGCATTTCGTTGATGACTGCTTTTGTGTTCGGTTCCCATGCATTGCTCTGGAGGAGCACCGGTTTGAATGCAAATGCCGATGATGCAAAGAGTGTTGCGATTAGTGCTGCGAGAACTGCGATTTTGGTGATTCTCTTCATAACTTTCGCCTCCGTCAAAAAGATTTGGATTTCAGTTTCCCTATTTTACCACTTTTTTGTTTGGCACAACCATATTTTTCAATAAAAAATGCGGCGCTTTTCGCGCCGCATTTTACACTGCGAGACTTTAGAGCAGATCAGCCCAGTTCGCCGGATAGGTTACGTATGCGTAGCGTACCTTGTCGGGCGTCTGGAAGTGAATGTGCGTGTTCTTCGGTATGAAGATCATGTCGCCAGGGTGCCCCGTGACTATATGTCCGTCTGTTTCTATCTGGAGCGTGCCTTCAAGAACGATGTCATATTCGTCGTAGGTCAGTGTCCATTCAAGCGCCGCATGGTCAAGTTCCATGTAGCCCGGTCCCATGTTTGGCGATTCGTCAAGCGTCGTAACGTCTTTGAGAGATACTCCGTCAACTTCAAAACGCTCTGTTTTTACGGTGTCGCCTTTGACTACCAGCACACCGCTGGGCGCTTTTTTCTTGACAAAGTCGCCCGGAATTGTCTGAAGCGTGGCATTTTCTCCGGCTGCAGCTCCGAGTTTTTCAACAAGCGCCTGTTTGATTATTTCGCGGATTAGCTGTTCGCTTACGTTCATTTTTGTCTCTCCTTCAGCTTAGAGCTATTTGCTGCCCGTGACTTTGCTGATGAGTTTTTCTGAAAGCGCCCAGGCAACTATTACCGCTGTGACACCCGCAACAAGTTTACCGACAACCATCGGGAATATCATTTCTTTGCAGACACCGCCGCAGAAGCCAAGGTGATCGCCGAATACGAATGCCGCCGAGACAAAGAACGCAACGTTGAGAAGTTTGCCTTTGGCGTTCATGTCACCGAGCATATTGATTGTTGCAACGTTGTTGGCAAGCGTGGCGACAAGGCCTGCTGAGCCTGTTTCGTCCATTCCGAGCGCGCTTCCTACTTTGCTGAGCGCCTTGCCAAAGGTCTTTTTGATCCATGCAACCATCGGGAATGCACCAATGAGAACGATTGCTATTTGTCCGCAGACAAGAAGTCCGCTTTCAAGCGGGATGACACCGTCTTTATCCGGCTCAACCATGAGGTTGAAAAGCGGGAATTTAATGCCGGTAATGTATTCAAATACAGCGATTGCACTGACTACTGTGATAAGAACCATCATGGCGTTCCCGAATTTATTGAAGCCTCTGATCATCGCGTCTGTCGCAAACCAAAGTCCGGCGCAGACTGCCGCGGCAACGATGATAACCGGAATAAGGTTGACAAGTATCGTTCCAAGCGGCATTTTGTATTGTGTCAAATTCATGCAAAGACCGCCGGCAATGCATCCGATGGGTATCGTGATAAGTCCGCAAAGTACGCCGGCGCCGAGGAATCCCTTATCTTCGGCTTTGATGATCGAAAGAGCGATAGGAATCGTAAAAACGATTGTCGGTCCCATCATTCCGCCAAGTATAATTCCGGCAAAGTTTCCTATTGCTTCGTTGCCGGGACCCGCAAGCTGCATTGCCATCGGGTAACCGCCCATGTCACAGGCGAGAAGTGTTGTGGCAAACATCGCGGGACTTGCTCCGAAGAATTTGTACACAGGCGCAACAATCGGTTCAAGCACTATTTTAAGAACCGGCGCCGCAGCAACAACACCTGCCATTGCAATGGCAAGCGCACCCATAGCCATGTATCCTTCGTCAAACTGTTTGGCATATATAAAGTTGTTTTCATCATCTTTAACTTCTGCCGGTGCCGAGCTGAGCGTAAGACGAATTTTGTCTATCGCGCCAACAAGCATAAAAATCATCATAATGAACATGATGACCGTGTTTACAGAGAGTTCTGATATCCATGCGCCAAATGATTCCGTGAATACGGCTGTGTTTGAAAGGTGACTCATAAGTTCATCAAACATGTTCTGTACCTTCCTTTGTATTTTTTAGAGCAGCGTTTCAAAGAGGCGTTTGTCAGGACGCGGAATTACGACCGAGTGGACGAAAAGGTCCGAGCTGTTGCTTGCCGCTTCTATTGATGCTCTTACTGCTCCGACATCGCCCGTAAGCGTTACGAAGCCTTTGCCTCCGATTGCAAAACCCGTACGAATTTCAATAAGTTTGACACGTGCGGCTTTCGCGGCAATATCGCCCCCGTTAATGGCAGAAGCAACCGAGTAATATTCAAGAACGCCTACAGCCTGAAGCTCCGTTACCTGCGTAGTCATTGAGACCGCAGGAATGAGGTCAGGATGCACCTGAGGAATCAGCAGGGTATCGACAAGCGTTTCTCCTGCTCTCAAGATGCCTTCTTTCATAGACGCTCTGACGTCGCCTACGTCGCCGCCAACAAGGACGATATATTTACCGGGGCAGATAGTGCATGCGCGAAGCAGTTCAACCTTTGACGCCTTAATCATAAAATCGCAGGTTTCAATGCCCATTGCGATGCTGTTAAGTTCTACCATACCAATAGCATTGTTCATCTGGTTTTACTTCCTCCCCTCGGACGAGATGACGGCGCCTTTTGCGTCGACCGATTTGACCACTCCGGCAAAGCCGGTATGAATATTCGTGGAGAGTGCGCCCTCCGCCGCAGCCGCTATAAGCTGACCTTTTTCAACCTTGTCTCCGGCTTTTACAACCGGCTGGGCAGGTTTACCGATATGCTGACTGAACGGCACAAATACGCTCTTCGGAGTGTATTCGATAAATTCATCGTGCGCATGTCTTCCGTAATATTTGTTCAGACCAAGACGCGCGACAAGTCTTGAAGTTGCGATACGCTTGTGATTGATCGTCGGAAGCGCATGCGGTTCCTGATTCTTGGGCATATCAAGTCCTCTTTCACGAAGTTTGACCTTGAAATATCCGTTGGCTTTTCTCGGTGAGAGGTTCATCGGGCAGGCGAACATTTCACACACTCCGCAGTCGCAGCAGTTAAGCGCCGACCCGAAGCAGCGTACAAATTCCTCGTCATCCGTTATTGAATTTTCTCTCCAGAAATTGCGCATTACCATGTGCGGCAGGATTTTGTGGCCTGTCTGGTAACGCGGGCACATGTCCGTACAGAATCTGCACTGGATGCATGAGCTTTTCGCCATGTGGCGAATTCCTTCGATTGGTTTAAGAGCGCGGCTGATAAGATAGTGGTTTTTCGGAAGAACAATTATGTTGCCTGTTGTTTTGGTAACAACAGTGTTTTTGATGTCGTCTCCTACAACCACTTTGCCCATCATAGGTCCGCCCATGATTATCGCGTATTCTCCCCACTCGAGAAGAGGACCGGCCTGGTTAATGCACTCTACAACCGATGTTCCGAGAGGAACACGAAGCATTGTTGTTTCTTTGACTTCGCCGACGACTGAGAGGAATTTGTCGCAAACAGGCTGTCCCTTCATTGCATAATGGAGGTTCAGCATTGTTCCGACGTTGTCCACAACAGCGCCGACCTGAAGCGGGAGCCCGCGCTCCGGCACGCTGCGTCCGGTGACGAACTGAACCATTGTCTGTTCATCGCCTGCAGGATAAAACGCAGGCATTCCGCAGATTTCTATTTTTGCGCCGGCGCGTTTGATTGCCGCCTGAAGTGATTCGATTTCAGCCTTATAGATAGCCTTAATGGCGATGACAATTTTCTGTGCCTGAAGATGTGCTGCAGTCTGAACGACAGCGTCGATCATCTCGTCAGCATATTTGCGGCATATAAATTTGTCCGTCTCAATAAGAGGCTCGCATTCCGCAGCGTTAATAATAAAATATTCCGCTTTGGCATTGAGCTTGACATGAGTAGGGAAACCCGCGCCACCAGCACCGACTATTCCGGCTGATTTTACTGTTTCTATAAAATCCATGTCTGCCACTCTTTCTTAGATTGCCTTTGTATCGATATCAAAATCATCTACGATACCGACAACAGAGGCATCTATTGGATTTGAGGTATTCCCGCTAGCACTTCTTGCGGAACTGCCGCTGACATATATAACAGTTTCGCCAACACCAGCGCCTATAATGTCAATCGCTACCATCGGGGCGTCATCCAATGAATTGTCTATTACGTTTATCGGCTGCAATATGAGCAGTTTGAACGGCGCAAGCCTTTCTTCTTTTCTCGTTGCCCATATATTGCCGAGAACCTTGGCAATTTTCATTGATTATCCCCTGACAACTTCTATACGGTTCTTTGCAGCGTATTCGCGCGCAAGGTCCGTAACGATTGTATTTTCGCAGATGTTGATGCGTTTTGCTCCGGCAACTGCCGCTTCTCTGACGTCACGCTCGGAAATAACGCGTTTTTTGAACGTTTTTTCGATTACAGGGGCTGACGCTTCGCAGCAGCAGACTGCAGCAGGCTGAGGAACGTTGGCATTACACGATTTTTTTGATTCAAGTTCCTGAAGCTTGAGCAAAACTCTTCTCAGGACCTCCTGAACCAAGGCTTCGTAATCCATTTAGTATTCCTCCTCTGTTTCGTTATCAAGTATGCAGTTTGCAGCTATTCCGGCGGGCGTAACCAAGAACGGATCGGCAGGTTTAATCGTTTCAATGCCCGTTACCTTTTTGAATACTTTTTCAATATCCGTCAGGCACGAGGTGCCTCCGCAAAGGTATATTGTATCTGTTTCCGACGGGTTAATATGACGAATTACTATTGATGCCATTTTTTCAATAACCGGACGGATAATGGGCATTATTTCTTTATGCCTTGCGTAATCCATTTTGATTGCTTCCGCCTCGTCGATAGAGATTCGCTGATTTCCTGCGAGTACAAGAGTTACATGAGTTCCGCCAGTAGGTTCATCGTATATCTGCGTAACCTTTCCGTCCTTGAATATTGCAAGACCGGTCGTTCCGCCGCCTATATCAACTACGACACCGTTTTCAATGTTGTAAATTGAGTTGGCGGCTGTCGGTTCGTCAAGTACGTTTGTTACGCGCAGCCCTGCGCCTTCCGCAACATATCTGTGCGTACGGGCGCTGCTTTCGGTACCTGCCGGCATCGCGATTGCACACTGATTGAGTTCCGTGCCTATGCGATCTTCAAGTTTCTGTCTGAGCGCACGGCTTATGTTTAGAGCTCCTGTGTAATCTACGACAACACCGTCACGCAGCACGCTTGCCGCCTGTTTTTCACACGCGACAGGATTGTTCTCTTCATCGAGGACAACCATAACAATGTAGGCGGTGCCAAGGTCAAGCCCAACTTTGTAACGCGGATTTTTCTTTTTGGGAAGAAAAACCTGCGTTTCCGAGGCTGCGACCTTTTTCATGTAGCTGTTGACTCTTTTCAGGTCAAGCATTGCAACTCTCTCCGAATCTGCTTATGCAATTATTTTGCCCAGCACAAAGCCCTGGACATTTGCAGCATTGGCTTCGTCAAAGTCGATGTGCATACGGTATTTCGAGGTTTCCGTTACGCGAAGCACAACGTCTTTGAATATAACAGGACGGTCCGTAATTGTTTCGACACAGACAATCTGTTTGTCCTTCCAGCCGTGACGCGCCGCAACTTCCGGCGTGACATGGACATGGCGTTTTGCGCAGATTACGCCTTTGGGTATCGTGATAGAGCCTTTAGGTCCCTCTATCGTAACCTGTCCGCTGTTTTCGAGCTGCCCCGAAAGTCTGAGCGGTGCTTCAACGCCGAGTGTCACGGCATCGCTGCGCGACAGTTCAACCTGAGTTTCCGAACGTGCCGGACCAAGCAGGGCAACTCTTGTAAATTTGCCTTTGGGTCCGATAAGATTGACTCTCTGATCCGCAAGGAATTGCCCCGGCTGCGAGAGCGGGCGTTTGGGGATCATTTCGACTCCGTCGCCGAAAAGACGAGCCATATCCGTTTTGCTCAGGTGTACGTGTCTCGCCGACACTTCAATGATGACAAGTGCCGCTTTATCAATGGCTTTAAGGACGTGATCAACTATTGCATCCTGCATGACACTTAACCACCTTTACTATTTCTTGTATTCATCTGCCAGATACATGCACATCATAATATGCATGACGCTGGAGAGTCTGTTGAGAGTCTCAACGATGTCCCTGCGTTCATAAACGGTCTGTCTTCTGAACGCGCGGACTGCCGCAACCTCAGTTTCCCGCACTGCGGTGCGAAGCTCATTCAGCAGCGCATAAACTTTGCCGAAAGAATAATCCGGCAATACCATCTGCTTAATTGAGTAGAATTTCATCGGGTTATGCGATCTCTCGCGTATTTCTTCGTGCGTAAGACCAATGATGCGGTCGTTGACAAACGGTTCGTCAAGTACGTCGCAGCGCATTATCTCGCGCAAAACGCCGAGTACGTCGTTAAGATCGTCGATAAGCCTTTTGCTTCCGCCGCCTTCCGCAATTATCGTCTGTGTCAGAACAAAATGCGACTGAAGGCTGTCGAGCCTGCCCCTGAAATATATACGAAGATGGTCCTTCGGAACCAGTTTGTTCCCGACAAGCTGAGTCATGTGCTCAGGCTTTTCAGGGAAGAAAGCTCCGCTTGTGTAATCTACGTACTTCGGGACGCACGTCTGTCCGGAAGCCGGTGCAACAGCGCGGGCAAGCTGCTGTTTTTTTGCGTCCTCTTCACCGAATTCGTTTTTGAATTCTGTTGAGGATGAAACGCTTGAAGCCGCACTCACCGCTTTTTCAGGTTTAAAATTAAACCTTGTGTGCACCGAGTTTTCTACTATTTCAATTTTGCGCTGGCGAAGGTATTCACGTGCTGCAGGCGAAAGTATCTTGCCCTCCGGAACCTGATACGATTCCGGCTGTGAGGCTCTCAACTGATCGCGCAGTATTGCTTCTGTGATTGCCTTCAAAGAGGTTCACTCCCCTCTTAAAGCGTGTTACGCCTGTTTGTCGAGGCTGGGAAGTATATACTCTACCTCTTCGTGCGGACGCGGGATAACGTGGACGGAGATGAGTTCTCCGACTCTTTCAGCCGCTGCCGCGCCTGCGTCTGTGGCGGCTTTAACCGCACCGACGTCTCCGCGGACCATAACTGTGACGTAGGCTCCGCCGACGTGGACTTTGCCGATAAGCGTTACGTTTGCGGCTTTGACCATAGCATCAGCTGCTTCGATTGATCCGATAAGACCTTTTGTTTCAATCATACCAAGGGCTTTTGTATCCTGTAACATATTTTAGTCCCTCCAGAAACGAATTTTTTTAAAAAGAAACGATTAATCCTTGTCGAGGTGCGGAAGGATGTATTCGACTTCTTCGTGCGGACGCGGAATGACGTGGACGGAGATGAGTTCTCCGACTCTTTCAGCCGCTGCCGCGCCTGCGTCTGTGGCGGCTTTAACCGCACCGACGTCTCCGCGGACCATAACTGTGACGTAGGCTCCGCCGACGTGGACTTTGCCGATAAGCGTTACGTTTGCGGCTTTGACCATAGCATCAGCTGCTTCGATTGATCCGATAAGACCTTTTGTTTCAATCATACCAAGGGCTATTGTATCCTGCATTTAAATTTCCTCCTTATTGGTATAGTTGTGACTACGCACTGAGTCTTTCAAGAATTTTCTTGACTATCGCGTCGATGTCTGCTTCACCGAGTCCTGCAGCGCTTCCGCATGAAACCGATGCCGGAGCTGCGCAGCAGCCCTGTGCCTGGGCAACAGCAGTCTGAATGTCTTCAAGCTCCATTTTGCCTACCGCAACATAACGTCTGTCAAGAAGCTGCATCGGACCGACGTTTTCCGACGTTGCACTGCCGCCGATTGCTCCGCAGCCAAGCGTAAGCGCCGGCATAAGACCTGTTGAAGCTCCGATTCCGCCGAACGTTGACGGTGAGTTGACAACGATACGCGATGCAGGAATTCTTGCCGCAAAGTACTTGACAATGTCGTTGTCCTTCGTGTGAAGAGACATTGTGTGACCGGCGCCTTCGTAGTGGAGAAGGTCAACGCAGTGTTCGCATACTTTGACGTAGTTCTCCGCATGGAAGAAACCGAGTATCGTGCTGAGTTTTTCGTTTGAATACGGATGACCGCGACCGATTCCCTGATCAACCGCGACGATAACGCGTGTGTCGGCAGGAATCGTTATGCCGGCGAGGTTGGCAACAGTCTGCGGGTCCTTACCGACGATCTGCGGGTTCATCGTTCCGTTTCCGCGAAGGATGAATTTGCTGAGTTTGTCTCTCTGTTCATCCGTGAGGAAATAGAATTTCTGGCGTTTCATTTCAGCCTGTACTGCGTCAACCATATCGTCGTCGCAGATAACTGACTGTTCTGAGGCGCAGATTGTACCATTGTCAAATGTTTTTGAATCAACAATGCGTTTGACCGCAAGCGGTATATCAGCCGTGCGTTCGATGTAGGACGGACCGTTTCCGGGGCCGACACCGATTGCAGGAGTCCCTGACGAATAAGCTGCGCGAACCATTGCAGAACCTCCGGTGGCAAGAATCATAGCCGTGTCGGGATGGCTCATGAGGATATTCGTTGCCTGACGCGTTGGTATTGAAATCGTTGAAACGAGGTTTTCGTTGCCGCCGGCTTCGGCGATTGCCTGACGGATAACCTTGACGGCCTCGTCAATGCAGTGCTGTGCGCTCGGGTGCGGTGAGAAAACTATCGCGTTTCCTGCTTTGATTGAAATTTCTGCTTTGTAGAAGCAGGTTGATGTCGGGTTCGTTGACGGAACGATACCGGCGATAACTCCGAGAGGCACTGCGTAGCAGGTAAGACCGAGTTTTTCGTCGCGTCCGATTTCACCGATCGTCTTCATATCTTTAATATAGTCCCAAACAAATTTGCTTGCGAATATATTTTTGATTGTTTTGTGTTCAGCAACACCAAAGCCCGTTTCCTCCTGTGCAAGAGCGCCGAGCCGTACTGCGTTTCTTACGCCGGCGTCTGCTATGGCTTTGACTATTCTGTCAACATATTCCTGGCTCTTTGTAGCCAGTTCCTGCTGTGCCGCTTTGGCTGCGCTCAGAAGAGTACGTACTTCCTGAACGGAAAGCAGGTCCTTGTCGTAAAGCTGCAAGACAATTCCTCCTGTCTTTTATTTGCAAATCACTCAGATTTGCACCATGCGGACTGTCTAATCAATAAAATCAGTTTTATTTTCGGCGTCCGCATCACAAACTTCTCTGCTCATTTCAGGCTGCCCGCTTTGTACGGAAGTGCCTGACAACGGCAAATCCTTTTCAAGCATTTTGAATACCGACGGGTCGGTATTTGAAATAACAGCCTTCAAATCAGGACTACTGAAGAACTACAGGGTTGTCCGAGCAGTATTCGACAGCGGCTGCAAATGCCTCGCATGCAGCTTTGCAGGCTGACTGCGTTCCGGTCATAAGAGCGCCGCCGAAGTTTGTCTCTGAAGGAGGACCGTAGAGTACGCAAAGGCTGACTTCTGCCGCTTTGAGAGCAGCATCGATTCCGTAGATTGATTCGAGCGGTGCAGCGATAACGTATGCAAGAGCTTCGCCTTCTGCAATGCCAGCGCCCGCTGAAAGATATGAGCCCGTACGTGAAATTGTGTACGCATAGTATGAGCTGGAGTCGTCATCGTTCGCTGAAACGAAGTGGCAGACGTTCTCAACCATGTTCACGCATGCTTTAAGTCCGGCTTTGCATTCCGCAGGGTTAGGTCCGGCGAGGATACCGATAATTTCACCTGCATATTTCTGCGTTGCGTTCGGTGCGCCCGCGTAGCAGCTTTTTGCATAAACGACTTTAACGTCTGCGGCTTTGGTGGCTTCGTCGAGAGCCGTGTAGGTAACATCATCGCAGTCCGACGTGATCAGTGCAAGTGATCTCTGATCAGGCGTAAGACCGAGTTCTTTTGCGAGTTCTGCATTAACGTTAGGGATGATTTTTGTTGCAAGCACTTTCGCCGGCAATGGATCTCTCTTCATAATGTAACCCCTCCTGAATTAGAGTTTAAGGTCTGTGCCGCTGGCTTTTGCATCCAGCATCTTTTTGATGATTTCAGCGATGTGGGCACCTGCTTCAACAGGCGGGGTGCCGGCGTCGTGAATGTTTGAAACAACCGTACGTCTTGACTCAGGCATACCGACCGTACCTTTGTAGGTGATGTATGCTGACATTGAGTTTGCCGTAATGAGTCCCGGACGTTCTCCGATAAGCACGCAGGTAACGGTTGCTCCGGTGAGTTCCGTAATCTGGTCCATAACACCTACGCGTCCGTATTCGACGAAGAACGGCGTTCCGACTTCGATGCCGAAGCTCTGAAGTCCTTGTATGATTGCGGGCATTACGTCAGCAACGTTTGCCTTAACTGCGGCTGAGCTGAGTCCGTCTGAAACGTAAAGCTGAACCGTGGGGTTCTTTTTGCATTTCTCTCTGACAGCGGCGACACCTTCGTCGCTGAGCTGGCGGCCAAGATCAGGTCTCGTCAGATAGGTATCCTTGTCAGCGCATTTCGTCTGCACTGAGAAAAGGTTCATCTGGTTGATAAAATCATGGTCAACCGGTGAGAAAACCGCATCCTGCGCTGCCGAGTGAGCTGCTCTGAATTCAAGCATCGGAAGCGTAAGATAGCGGGGACCCGCTTTGCCTATGCCAAGACGCGCCGGCGAATGGTTTTTAAGTTCCTGATAACCAACTTTGTCAACAGGGTTCTTGACAAGATACTGCGTGTGAAGGTCAATCTGAGTAACGTCAGGAATCATGCCCGGGTCAACAGTTGTCTGTGCGGCTGATACCGACTGAACTGACGCGGGGGCAGACGTCTGTGCCGCAGACGCGTTCACGTTCATTTCTCCGAGTACCTGTTCAATGATTGCTTTAAGTTCGTTCTGGTCTATCATTGTCTTCGTCCCTCCCCGCTACTTTTTAAGAAAGACTGAGGCATCGCCTGCGAGGTCGGTAAGATGTCCGTTCTCTGAGAAGCCCATCTTTTCCATCCAAGCATCGAATTCCGCTGTCGGACGGAGACCGAACGTTTCACGGAGTGACTGTGCTTCATGGTAACCGGTGCACTGGTACATAAGCATGCAGTCGTCACCCTGCGGAACACCCATAACGTAGTTGCATCCGGCAGCTACGAGAAGCGTTGCAAGGTTTTCGATGTCGTTCTGGTCTGCTTTCATGTGGTTCGTGTAGCATGCGTCGCAGCCCATCGGAATACCTGAAAGTTTGCCCATGAAATGGTCTTCGAGACCGGCGCGCGTAACCTGTTTTGAGTCGTAGAGATATTCAGGTCCTATAAACCCGACAACCGTGTTGACGATGAACGGATGATAGTGCCTTCCGAAACCGTAGCAGCGGGCTTCCATCGTGACCTGGTCCCAGCCGTTGTGGGCTTCTGATGAAAGTTCCGAGCCCTGACCGGTTTCAAAGTACATAACGTTGGGGCCTGTGCCTGTGCCTCTGTGAAGAAGCATGTCTTCGCCTTCTGTAAGCATTTCAGGCGTAAGTCCGAATGCTTCGTTGCCCTTCTGTGAACCTGCGATTGACTGGAACATAAGGCTCATCGGCGCGTTGAAACGTGCGACTGCTTCCGTCTGCGTCGTAACGTGGGCAAGAACGGAATACTGCGTCGGAATTTCCCATTTGTTGACAAATTCGTCAAACATTTTGAGAAGGCGCGCTACGCTTTCAACCGTGTCGTCAACGGGGTTGAGACCAAGGACTGCGTCGCCGCATCCAAGGCTGAAGCCTTCCATAAGGGATGCCATAATACCCTTCGGGTCGTCTGTCGTATGGTTAGGCTGGAGACGTGACGAGAACGTCCCGGGCAGACCAATTGTCGTGTTGCAATGGGCTGTTACACGGATTTTTGATGCTCCGTACACGAGGTCAAGGTTGCTCATGAGTTTGCAGACTGCCGCAACACATTCGCTCGTGAGACCCTTTGAGGCGCGCTTGATCATATCGCCTGTCGTGTGTTCGTCAAGCAACCACTCTCTGAACTCTGCAACCGTCATGTTCTTGAATTCGCTGAAGATTGTCTCGTTGATATCATCCTGAATGATACGCGTTACAGAGTCCTCTTCATACGGAACTGCCGGGGTATTACGAATTTCATTCATCGTAATATTTGAAAGAACGACCTTAGCGGCTACTCTTTCCTCGGCTGACGCCGCAGCGATTCCAGCAAGTTTGTCACCAGACTTTTCTTCGTTGGCTTTGGCCATTACTTCGCAAATATTCTTAAACTCGTAGTTATGACCAAACAACTGTGTCTTGAGTTTCATGCTGTCTTCTCACCTCTCTAAAAAATTTTCGATTAAGAGTTGAAAACCAACGTCTTAATCACGATGGGCAGAACGTGCCCACCAAAAACCGGTTCGCCAATATCAATGTAATCCCCGCTCCGTGTTCTGATTCCGTCAATACATATTACGGCTTTCGAATGATTGAGCAAAACGTTCAGCGCATGGCCCAGCGCCTTGCCTATATCATTCTCGACCACCAGTATCAACGGGTACGGACTTGAAATCACCTCCTCAGCTCCTTTAGTTACAGCTTCTGCCAAATTCTGAAGCTCTGCAAACTTTCTGAATTTCCATCCCCCGAAGGAAACGGCTATCTGCTCAAGGTTTCCGTCCGGCTTGAACAGAGCAATCTGCGACCGGATCGACTCCGTTATTTTTTCAAAACTCTCCTCATCCTGCTCCGCAATCTTAAGAACAGGAATATTCTTTATCGGAAGTTGTCCGTCGGCATAGGAAATTGTGCTGCCGCTGATTGAAGTTGTGTGAACGCCGGCACCGACAACCGTGGCGCGTATCGTCTCCAAAGGCTTAACTATTCTCACCTTCTTGAAATACGGACATTCCTTAATGGCATCGGCAAGCAGAACTCCGATATCGCCGAACTTGAAAACATCGTTTCCGATTGAATCCCTTGAATAATATGCTTCGGCAACTCCGCCTGAAAACGTCAGACACTTAATCGGAGGAACGGAAGCAGGGAAACCCTTGCCGTCGTTCGTGTAAATCCACTGCGGGGCAGGAGTTTCGCCAAGCCCGAGCCCCTCCGCGATAAGATTTGCCATAAGCGTGCAAACCTTGCGGAGCGAAATAACATCAGCGGTATCACCAACGTTAATGTGAATACCGTTATCCTCTGCCAGCTTTTTAATCTTGGTATAAATATAGGAAATTCTGCCGTTCTCTATCTTAATAAGACGGCCGCCCACGTCAAGACAATTGACGCCCTTCAGCTGACCGAAATCGTATATGGCGCAGTTCGTGGTACCGCCGCCGATATCCGCATTGGCATAAACCGTGCGGTCATCCTTTGACATAACGTCAATGCCTGCGCCGCGCGCGGAAAGCACCGACTCAAGGTCGGGACCCGCTGTGGCGACAACGAAATCCCCCGCCATCTCCGAAAGCGCGTTAAGCACTTCGTTGGCATTTGCCTTGCGAGCCGTCTCGCCGGTGATAATAACTGCCCCGCTTGTAACCATATCCGGCTGCATCCTTGCCGCCGCATACTCGTCGCGGACAATCTTCTTGACGGCTTCAGCATCAATCTCCGTAAGTGAACGGAGAGGCGTGAAATAAATTTTGCTTCTGTATATTATCTCGGTATCAACAATTTCAATTCTGGGAAGAACATACTCGCTTGACTGATTTTCAATCGTAAGTTTGCTGAAAATCAGCTGCGTGGTCGAAGTGCCTATGTCAATGCCGACGCTCGTAATAATTTCCTTCATTGCAGAATCCCCCATTTGTTGCAGACAAAACAAAAACTATTGGCGGAACTGCATCGTTCGGCTAATCTTCTCCGGGCAAATGCTCCGTCGCAAAGCCCGCGCCACCTATACTTTGGTGCATTATATCACAACAGAACCAAACGGGCAAATATTTTTTTCGCAGGATTTTTCATGACACCGGCAGTCCAAAAACGAAAACCAACTCACAATCCGCCAACCAGCAGCAAACTAAAAACAGAAAGTGAAAAAAATCAACGTCTTATTAAAATATTTTGTGTATTCTGTACACACCGAATTTTCATCGTTAAGATACGGATTAAGCGCGGTTATATGATTTTAAAGTCGAATTCCGCAAGCGTTCCGCTTTTGCCTGAGTTGAGCGTGAAGCTGCCGCCGAGTTTGTCTTTGACAAGAGCTTTGACGATGTTCAGCCCGAGGTTGACTTTTGTTTTGTCTTTTGTGTCAAAACCGCAGCCGTCGTCTATAACCTGTATGGAGGAATACAGTTCTCCTTTTTTCGTTACTATGCGTACCGTGCCGCTTTCTCTGTCGTTGAAGCCGTGTTCGAGGGAGTTTTGCAGCAGTTCATTGACAACAAGAGCAATGGATGTGGCTGTGTTGGCGTCCACTTTAAAGTCATCGCCTTCAAGAGTTACTTCGATTTTGGCGTTGTTTCCGCTGTCTGCAAAGTATCTCATCGTGTTGTTCCGAATGTTGACTATAACTTCTCCCAGATTTACGCTGTCCACGCCTACCTGCGACAAAATTTCGTGCGTAACTGCTATCGTCAGTATCCTATTCATACTTTCCTGAAGTACTTTGCGCGTTTCACGGTCAGACGCGCGTCTGATTTGAAGCCGCAAGAGACTTGCAACGGTCTGCAGGTTGTTTTTTACGCGGTGGTGCATTTCCTGTATGGCAACAGATTTCAGGATTATTTCTTTTTCTCTTTCTTTCTGTTCGGTAATATCCCTGACGACAAGCGCAAAGCTGCGGTCTTTTCCTGGGTTCAGCGCTATTCTGCGGACTGCGAGGTATAGTTCGCCGACGCTTACCTGCGTTTCTGTCATTCCACCGTCGTCGTCTTCCGGCGGGTTCGCGGAAATAAGCGAGATGTTTTTGTATTGCTGTCCGAGTATGTCTTTGACAAAGCCGAGTTTTTTGTACAGCTTTTCCGCAAGCGTATTGCGATAGGAAATAATTCCGTCTTTGTCAACAAGGACAAGCGCTTCGTCTATACATTCCGTAAGCCAAATATCGTCAGCCGTCATGTGGGTTATGGCACGGGCTATTTTTCTGTAGCTTTTTGTTGAGAAGTGCAGCGTTTCGCTGTTTTGAGTACGTTCCTCGTCAACACGCTGCTCGCAGATAAGTACGCCTATTATGCGCCCCTCGTTGTTTATCGGTTCTACCGTCTGTATAACGTGAGTGTTTTCCTGCGTCAAAGCTTTCATTTGTTTGGTCGCAACGCCGAGGCGCAGTGTTCTTGCCACAGCAGGTTCGTTTTGCGGTTTGGCAAGCAGCCCGACAACCGTTTTGCGGTAGGAGGAGGGCACATAATCAGGTTTGGCTTCGGCAACAACTATCGCGTCGCCGTCTCTTGTGGGACAGTCTATAAAAACGTCCGCATCCTGAAGGTTGGCAAGCGTTTTCAGCACAACCGACATTCCTTCAAGATAACGGACGTCTTCTCTTCTTAAATCAGTATAATAACGGCACAACGCCGCAATGCTTTTCTCTACTTCCATCAGCTGCCGAGTTTTTTGCTTTTAAGGATAATTTCGGATATGTCGCGCATTGAAAGTCCCTTTTCAAGGCTCATTTCGCGTATGTAGGTGTATGCCTGATTTTCGGACATATTCTGTTCTTCCATTATGCGCCCCTTGGCGCGTTCTATCGTACTTCTGTTGTTTAGGCGGTTTGAGGTCCTTTGCATTTCACGGCGCAGTTTTTTGAATTCGCGGCCGCGTTCCACCATTACTTCGATGCTCGGTATCAGGGATTTTTCGTCTATCGGTTTTACAAGGTAGCCGCTTATGCCTATTGTTTTTGCGTCGTTGATAAATTCCACGTCGCGGTAGGCGGTCAGAATAACTATGGCGTCCACAAGCTCCTCGTCCGAAATCATTTTTGCCGCTGAAAGTCCGTCGAGCAGCGGCATTCTGATATCAAGCAGTGCAAGATTGGGTCGGAATTTGCGGCAGGCTTCGAGCGCGTCAAAACCGTCGCCCGCTTCCGCAACAATTTTGTAGCCTGCGGCGGAAAGCAACTCGTGAAGGTCCATTCTCGTTATAGGTTCATCATCTGCTATGACAATGCTGATGGGGTTTTGTGCCATATTTATTCCTGTTCCTCAAGCAGCTTTAAGCGTTCTGCCTCACGCATTTCCTTTATGTCTTCGTCGGTAACGCCTATCTCGTCAAGAAGCACGTCAAAACCCTCACCGGTGACAGAGCTGATGACGTACACTTTTTCCGCAGGAACTCCGGCTTCGTAGAGGGCAACCTTGGCTGCTTCTATCTGCTCAGGCGTCGCAATGTCGCATTTCGTTACAAGACCGATAATCGGCTTTGGGAAAAGAGCGCTGTACATAGGCGGGAAATAGGTGGTATCTTTGTCGGCGGCAGACTGCATAAATACCATCAAATCGGCCTCTGCCGCGGCAACGAAGAGGGCGCCCCTGTAAAATTTTTTTTCGAGATATTCGCCCGGCGTGTCGTAAATGAATTTTCCTACAAGATCCAGCGCCTGCGTTTTGTGATATTTTATATCTTCATTCAGAATACGCTGGGTCAGCGTAGTTTTACCGCACTGTGTTTTTCCGACAAGGATAAGCTTTTTCATTAGGTTTTGGTAATAACGGTCGGAGTAAAGCCCATAAGCTCCGGCAGAATCCTGTTGATATCCTGAGCCGATGCCTGAACGTCGGCAACCGTGCCGGTTATAATCAGAGCGCCGTTAAAACGGTCAACAAAGCAAATCTTGACGTTACCCGCTTTGGTGGCGATATCGGCGGCGATAATAGCCGCCTCGCCCGGGGTAATCGTGAAAATCCCGAGAGCGCCTTTTTTGTCTATAAGCCCGAGCTTCTGATACAGATGCGCGTCGGGGCTCGCAATTATGTGCGCCATTGTGATCTGCTTGCCGGGGACAAATTCTTCTATGACGCGCTGTTTGCCCTCGTCATTAGGCCTTGCGACGCCTGGCCTGGATTCGCTTTGCGGCTTAGCCTTGAATTCATCTTCCCTGTCCGGAGGGATGTACACCATCATAAACGTCTCCTTCTATATTGCTGCCTTTTGTCGTCTTTATATTTTTTGCAGGCGGCATCCGCTGCAAGCAGACCGCCGCTGTTTTCCGTAAGTTAATACACTCCGTTGTACGCCGCTTTGAAAAGTCCTCTTAAATCTTCTCTCGTAGGTTTCACCGGTGTTGTTTCCATGGTAGCATCGGCAAGAGCGGCATCCAGCATGGAATCAAGTTTTTCGTCAAATTCGCGGCGGTCAATTCCGGCGTCCTTTATGGAGTCGGGAATACCTATACGCTTCAAGAGTCCGCGTATGGCGCGTATGGCGCTCAATGCTCCCTGTCTTGTCGTGGATTTGTCCAGATTAAGGACAGCGGCAAGCTCAGCGTAACGTTCTGCCGTTCCTGTCAGGTCTTTGTTGCAGCCTGCCGCGAAAGTCATAACGTACGGCATGAAAATACCGCAGGCGCGCCCGTGCGAAATATGGAACTTTGCGCCGAACGCATGGGCGCAAGCATGGTTCAAGCCGAGCCCTGCGTTGTTAAAGGCAATTCCGGCGAGACAGGCAGCAACGTGAAGCGCTGTCCTTGCCTCCAAATTGTCAGGATGTACGTAAGCTTCATGCAGATTTCTGCAAATAAGTTTAACGGCTTTTTCAGCCATTGCATCCGAACAGTGCGCGTGATTTATCGAAACAAATGCCTCAACGGCGTGCGTAAGAGCGTCAACTCCCGTATCAGCCGTTGTTTTAGGCGGAACAGAGACAACCAGCGAGGCATCAAGAATTGCCGCGTCCGGCAAAAGTCTCTCATCTTCAAGCGGATATTTAATCTGTTTCGCGCTGTCGGTAATGACTGCATAGCTGCTAACCTCAGAGCCTGTGCCGCTCGTTGTCGGCATAACGCAGAAGAAACAGTGCTCCGCCGCAGGTTTGTTGATATTTACAAAATAGCGTATTGCCTTTGCAGTATCTATTGCCGAACCTCCGCCCAAAGCTACGACACTGTCCGCCTCGTGCTCAAGCAGAAGTTTCATTCCGGAAACTACGACCTCAATATCGGGGTCGGGTTTAATGTCGGAAAATATGCAGTATTTGGCGCCCACTGCGTCCAAAGTATCTGTTATACATTTGACTTTGCCGCTTTCATACATAAATTTGTCCGTGACAATAAACACAGATTTTCTGTCCTTAAGAACTTCGGGCAGAACCCTGTCACCTACGTAAATCTTAGGTCCCACGACAAACGTACTCATAACATCAGCTCCGATACGGCACGATATGCGGGACTGTTGACGCTGCCCCGCTGCGCTTTGTGAGTGTATGCAAAACAAGCGTTACAGACAGATTATAATCTCTGTTCCGATTGAATGTCAACAAAAAAGTCCGCTCTGAAAGCGGACTGTTAATCAACATGGAGCCGGCGAGTGGATTCGAACCACCGACCTGCGCATTACGAGTGCGCTGCTCTACCGACTGAGCTACACCGGCAACGCCATTTTGAAAAAAAATGGCGGTCCTAACGAGATTTGGACTCGTGTCGCAGCCTTGAAAGGGCTGTGTCCTAGACCGCTAGACGATAGGACCGCAAACTGGTGAGTCGTTGGGGACTTGAACCCCAGACCCTCGGATTAAAAGTCCGATGCTCTACCAACTGAGCTAACGACTCAATCACCACGAGGGAATATTTTACATTATTTTTTTGGAATGTCAACCGTTTATTAAATATTTTTTATTCAGACCGGCATCCGGCGTCAATATTTTTCTCGTTTCCGTTGTATCAGCGTTTAACCTGCATTTTTAAAGCAGTTCTTCAAGATACTTTTCCTTTTCAAATGTTCCCTGTGGCAGTTCTGAACTTTCGATTTCTTTTACTATATTTCCATCGCGCATTATTTTAAAGCTGTCGCCAAGCTTCACAGACTGAGCCAGACTGTGTGACACCATTATTATCGGAATGTCTTTTTTGAGAACGGTAAAACAGTCTTCAATTATTTCCGAGGATTTTCTGTCAAGCGATGCCGTTGGTTCATCAAGCAGAAGCAGCTCGGGTTCAAGCGCAAGCACTCTTGCAAGGCACATTCTTTGCTGCTGTCCGCCGGATAATTCGGATGCCGGCACATTCAGACGATCTTTGACTTCATCGTACAGACCAACTGTCCTAAGCATTTGTTCAGCTTTTTCAACTGCGGCGGTATGCGAAATTCCGCGTGCGAGTTCAAGCGGAAGCGTGATGTTTTTTATAAGCGTCATTGGCAGCGGGTTGGGTGTCTGAAAAAGTATTCCTGCCGAACGGCGAAGCTGCGGCAGAGCCATTCTGCTGTCGTAAACTGAAGTTTTCAAACCCTTCAGTTCAAGGACAACTTCCCCGCTCGTTTTGCAGCCGTCAAACACCTCGTTCAGTCTGTTTACTGCACGCAGCAGCGTAGTTTTGCCGGCTCCGGAACGTCCGATCAACACGGTTATCTTTCCGCTTTCAAACTGTGTACTTATATTGTGCAGTATTTCCCTCCCTTTAAAGCTGACTTTGAGATTCTTAATTTCGGCACAGATGTTGCTACTCATATTTTTCAGTTCCTTTCAGTGAGCGTTCCATGCTCTTCTGAAACAGCGAGGCAGCCGAAACAAGCAGCACGGAGAGAATAAGAAGCACCATAGCCGCTCCGAAACCGCGCATAAGCTCGTATTCGTCAGTGTATTGCGCCGCCGTGTAATATATGCGAAACGGGAGAGCTTCAAATTTAGCTGTCAGTCCTGAAGGGATGCCTGAATTTATAACCACTCCAGTCAGCATGATTACGGCAGTGTCTTCCGCCGCTCTTCCTGCCGCAAGTATAATCCCGCTTATAATGCCGCGTGCAGCCGACGGTATCACAAGATAACGGAGCAGCTGCCCGTGAGTAAAACCAAGAGACAAGCCCGTCAATTTCAAGGACACGGGAAGGCTCTCTATTGATGAACGCGTGGCGGTGACAAGCGCAGGCATAACAAGCAGCGCGAGACAGAACGCTGAAAGCAGGATTGAAGTCGATGCCTGCGGAAAAACCGTCTTGCGCAGAAGCAGTATAAGAACAAAGCCGAAAAGCCCCATAACAATCGAAGGGGTGCCTGCAAGCAAGTCCATTGCCAGCGACAGATATTCTGCCCTTCTGCCTTTCTCGAAACAGGACAGATATATGCCGCAGCAGATACCGGGGACTGCTGCAAACAGCATGGTAAGCAGAACCAGGCAGAGAGTACCGACAGTCGCAGGCCATATTCCTTCCCACACGGGGGACAGCCCAAGTACAGCTTTAAGAGGCGGGGTGTCTCCAAAAAACAGATGCAAATTCAACACAGGCAGCCCGTGCGACACAACAAAACCAAATAATGCTGCCAAAAACAACAGCACGTAGGCACAGCCGGTATATGCAAGCAGTTTTATAATGTTAAATTTCCATTTCATCTGTTTTTTTCATTTTCGCTTTAACGGAAAATCTGAAGAGCAAATTCGCGGCTACGCAGACAATAAGCAGTATGCCGCCGGAGACAAACAGCGAATAGTACGCGGTGCCGCCAACGTCTGAGGACATCACAAGACCTATGTGCGCGGTCAGGGTGCGTATGGCATCTGACGGAAGGCACGGGTGCTGTACCGCGTTGCCCGCGAGCATTGTAGGAATCATGGTGTCTCCGCAGGCACGCCCAAATCCAAGCAGCGCGGCAGAGAAAAGCCATTTTTTTGCCGCCGGAAGCGCAATATAGACAAATTGTTCCGCTCTTGAAAAGCCCAGTGCTTCAGCAGTCACAGAACTTTCCTTCATTAGCTGTTCAACAGCCCCACTGATCGTAAGCGACATTGTCGGCGTTATGAGCAGGGCAAGCAGCAGCGTTGCACTCAGCCATGAAAAGCCTGTGCCTCCGAGCGCGTCACGGATTACAGGCGCAAGCAGAAAAACTGAAGCAAAACCGTAGACAACCGTCGGCATAGCTGTCATTGTACGCAGAAGCGAGTGCAGACAGGCAGCCGCGCGTCTGCTTCCAAAGCCGTGTATGAACGACACAACGCCGAGTGTAATGCACCAGCCAAGCAACAGCGACGAAACGGACAATGCCGTCGTAGCGGAAAGCATCGGAAGAATTCCAAAATGTCCATCTTCGGGACGCCATATTGAAGTAAAAAGCGTACTGCCTCCGTGTATTACACCGTCAATGGCACAGCTGATTATAAAAACAAAAAGCAAAACAAGCAGCGACGAAACATACACTGCCGAAAAACCAATCAATGCAGGCGTTTTTAAGCCCGCGGAGCGAGTCTTGTTATCCAACGTTGCGTGCAAGTGCGCGGTTGTTCTGAAGCTTCGGAACAACCGCGCGTATTTCCCTTATTTCTTTCTTGCGACAGGTATATATCCACTGTCTTTGATAATCTGAGCGCCTTCAGGCGTGTAAATGTAGTCAATGAAAAGAGCCGTAAGTCCAGACGGTTTTCCTTTTGTATTCATAAAAAGATCGCGTACCACGGTGTATTTGCCGCTTGCAGCGTTTTCCTGCGTTGCAGTCATTCCTGCCAGCTTCGGCGCTTTGACTGTTTTGTCTATGTGACCTATGCCGACGTAACCAATCGCGCGTTTGTCCTTGCCGACCGCCGTTTTCATGGCGCCGTTTGAATTGACGACATTTGCTTTTGCCGAAACTACAGCTTTTTTAATGGCTTTATCGGTAAAAACTTCTCTGGTGCCGCTTCCGTCCTCGCGAACATAAAGGTTTATCGCTCCGGCTTCTCCTCCGACTTCTTTCCAGTCAGTAATTTTACCGGTGAAAATATCAATAAGCTGTTCAAAGGAAAGCTCGCTGATTTTATTTGCGGGATTGACAACCACCGCAACTCCGTCTATGGCAAACGGGAACGACACAAGACCATATTTCTGAATTTCGGGTTCCTTCAGCGGGCGGCCTGTGTTGCCGATTTCAACAAGACCTTCGCCGACCTGTTTTACACCGACACCGGAGCCGCCGCCGGCGACCGTAATGCGAATGTCGGAATTGACAGTCATTATACGCTTTGCCGCTTCTTTCATAACGGGGATGTGTGCCGTACCGCCCGCAATGTCAATCTTTCCCTTCTGACCCTTAAACGCGTCAAGAGGCGCCGCAAAAGCCGCTCCCGCAAAAACTGCCGCAAATAAAACTG
>JAUNNW010000001.1:23760-28047 GCA_030531285.1 Synergistaceae bacterium
CTTTTTCATGATATCTGCTCCTCCATATTTTTATTCTGCCGTGCAGATTCGGATTCGTACCGATGCCCCGCACTGAACAAATCAAGTATATTAGTTTTACGGTATTGTGTGAAATAAAGATAATTTATAAAACAAATTGATTGATTAAGTTTTTTGGAGACAGGCATTGTTGAAATAAGTCAGAGATGAAATATAATATCCATATACTTTGAAAAAGGAGCTGTTTAAATGAGCGCACAAACTCTCGTTTATCTTGTCAGACACGGAGAATGCGCAGGAAACGCTGAGAAACGAATACGGGGACGCGTGGATTTTCCGCTGAACGAAACCGGAAAGCTTCAGGCACAGGCAGCATCCGTAGGACTGTCTGAAATTCATCTTGACTTCGTCTACTCAAGTCCGCTCGTCAGAGCGCTTGAAACAGCGGAAACCATAGCAAAGCCGCACGGTCTCCCCGTCAGCATCTGTGAAGCCTTCACAAATATGAGCTTCGGCGTGTGGGACAACAGGAAGAAATCGGAACTCGCATCAGAAGATCCGGTCGAATGGGAGCATTGGCTGAACAACACAGAACTGCTGCGGGTTAAAGACGGCGAAACGGTCGATGAAGTGAAGCAGCGCTCCTTCGCCGCATTGAACAAATTAGTCAGGAAGCATGAAGGAAAAGCAATTCTGATAGTTTCCCATCGTGAAGTTCTGCGTCCGATGCTTGCGGCTGCTCTCGGCATAAGCAGTCCGTACATGTGGCGCATACATCTCGACAACGCTTCGTGCAGTTGTCTGTCATACACGCCTGAACGCGGCTATACACTGATGAAATCAAACGACACAAACTATATGAAAAACGTAGGATTATTGAACGAGTACGATTAAAAAACGCACAGGGAGACATGTCTGCTGAATTACAGTTTTTCTTTGCAGCATGCTTCTCCGCATTCCATGCAGCCGAGCTCCCTTTTCAGCCACGCTTCGGCAGGGTGTTTCCACGCAAGCATAGTTGCTGTCTGAAGATGCAGGCATTTTGCGGTGCAGGGCTTTTTCAGTCTGTTTATGCCGCCTACTCCCGTTTTGTCAAAGCTTTCCATTACGGCGTCACAGTTCGCGATATTTTTTGTTTCGCTGTCCGAAAGCAGTCTTCTGCGAAGCTCCGCATATTCCTTATGCCATTTTTCAACCGCTTCCCTGTTGTTTTCCAGTTCTTTTTCAAGCACGGGTATTTTGTGTTCCGTTTCAAGCTCCGCACAGCGTTTGTCAAGATACGGGCACACAAGCCAGAAAACGGTGGGAAACGGCGTGCCATCCGACATAAACGGAGCACACGCAAGCACCTGTGGGAAACCCCATTTACAGCGCACAGCGGCGCCAAGCACAAATCCCGTGTCAAAATTGCGCGACGCGCTGTTCAAAAGCAGGATTTTTTTGTCGGTTCCGGTAAGAGGAGTGCAAAAAAACGGAGGAGAGAACTCCTCCGGACCGGACACGTCCTTAATAATCTTTTCCGGCATATCCGCCGCCGCGCCGCATTCTGGATGCCCGCGGGTCCTTAGTCTTGCCGTTGAGGTCGGCAATTTTTTCGTCGCTGAATTTCATAAAGTTTGAAAGCTTCTTTTCAAAATCGTCTTCCGGCTTTCCTCTCTGCGGCAAAGGCTCTCTGACCTGCAGAGCCTTGATTGAAAGGTCAATTCTTCCCTTGTCGTCAATTTTGATAACCTTTGCCGTTACTTCCTGACCTACGGCTATGATATCTTCAACCTTCTTCACGTAGTTGTGGGAAAGCTCCGATATGTGTATCATAGCCTTTTGTCCGCCGGCAAGACGCACAAAAGCGCCGTAAGCAGCAACGTGTTCCACCTTTGCCGTTACCGTTTCGCCTATCCTGACTTCCTTTGCTTCATGGGTTTGTTCCGCCATGTCCAAACGAGCCTCCATGCTTTTTATGAGCAGATTTTAGCACATTTTTTTAAATTTCAAGCATTATTTTCTGTTTTTTATGCCAAGTTCGTCAATAAATGTTTCGCGGAGAACCTTTATGTAGGTTCCTTTCATTCCGAGACTGCGGCTTTCAATAATTCCGGCGCTGCTTAACTTGCGCAGAGCGTTGACTATGACGCTGCGCGTAACACCGGCTTTATCAGCTACGGAGCTTGCCACAACTATTCCCTCTCTGCCTTTCAAATCCTTCATTATGCAGCGCATTGACTCAACCTCGGAGAAAGAGAGCGCACGCATCGCCATCTGAACCACAAGCTGCTCCCTGCCTTTTTCTTCGATTTTTTTGCTGCGCTCGTTAAGGAACTCTATCCCGACAACCGTACCGAGATATTCCGCAAGCACAAGATCCCGCGTGTCAAATTCATAACCGAAACGGGCAAGGATAAGCGTTCCCAGACGTACTCCGGAGCCGTTGATGGGAACGTAGATTGAATGTTTATTTGAATAGGTGCAGTTTTCCTTAGGGTCGTAAGCGCAGAATCCGTGATCCGAATAATTCAGTACTGACTCCCGCAATCTGTTCAAACGCTCTACATACTGTTCCGGCAGCAAAGCCTTCTCCAAAATTGAGTCCATAATCGGGCAGTCGTATGCGCTGACAAAAGAATATCCAAGTATCGTGCCCTCAGTATTTACAATATAAACATTCGCGGCGGACAGATCGGACATTAGTCTCGCAAGTCTCGGATAATCAACGGGACTGTTGACGTCGGCTGTCTGCAGCTCTCTGCTGACTATCCTTGTTTTCTCAAGCAGGTCCTGCATTGCTGAAGAGTCAAGCAGTTTCGGTCTTGCGTCTATAAGTTCTTTTGGTGTCGCATTCATAAGTCGTCAATCCCTTCGTCAGACTAACCGTTTGCGCGCGGATGAGCCTGCATATAGCTTTTCTTTATCTGTTCCGTCGTGATAAGAAGATATTTCTGCGTAGTCGCTATGCTTTCATGCCCGAGCAGTTCCTGGACTACCCTCAGCGGCGCTCCGTGCTCAAGCATGTGAGTTGCAAAACAATGCCTGAGCGTATGCGGAGAAATTCCGTACATACCGAGCTTTTTGCCGGCTTTGAGAATTATTCTGTGCACAGTTCTGACGGTTAGCCTGTCCGCATTGCACTTGCCGGACTTGAAAACCGCTCCGTCGCTGCCGGTAGCAGCTGCCCAGTCCTCCAAAAGCCTCTGGACACCGCTTCCAAACGGAACGTGCCTTTCCTTGCTTCCCTTACCGACAATGCGCAGCATCCGCTCGTCAAGTTCAATATCGTCCCAGTTCAGCCCGACGGCTTCCGAAACACGAAGACCTGAACCGTACATAAGCTCAAGAAGCAGTCTGTCGCGCATAAAATTCTTGCCCTCGTCCGGACCTTCAGTCAGCAGCCGTACAGTATCTTCGTACGAAACGGCTTTCGGTATGGAATTGTCGGTTTTCGGACCTTTCAGCCCTTCGGCAGGGTCGCTCTGGATATACCCCCTCAGAGAAAGCCATTTCAGAAAACCGCGCACGGCAGAAAGCTTACGCGAAGCGGAACTCTTTTTGGAACCGACACCGAGTATGCTGCTCAGAAAAATTCTTATCGAATCCCTGTCAATTTCGGCAGTCTTAGTAATTCCCTGCCCTTTCAGATACCCTGCAAACTGTTCCAAATCGCTCGCGTAATTTATAAGGGTATTCTCCGAACGCCCTCTTGACTTTAAGTACGCTGTAAAGGCTCTGATCGCTTCCTCGATGTTCTCCATAAGCATATTCTAACTCTGATTTGCATACATTTCAAGAAATATTTAGAAAATTCATAAAATACACCAAAACTATGACAAAACAATCTCAAAACACAACGGCTTGATGAGAGATTTTTATAATTCCCAAGCCGTTTGTTTTGTTCTCTTTTCGCTTAGTGCTTACCTCTCCGTCACGCGTGCCCCGCAGGGGTATTCTGCGGAAATCCGTCTCCCCCAACCGTCATTCTGCGCAAAGCGCAGCGGAGGCGCAGAATCTAGCGTCTTTGCCCGCAGGGCTATATCTTTTTCAAGCGGGCGAAGCCCGCAACGCCGCTGGTTCCTGCGCAAGCCCTTCGGGCTTCGCAGGAAGACGGGGATAAAAGCCGCAGGGATACTGAAAGTCCTTCGGGGAATTTTGTCATGTCTCCCTACTTATTAAGGGGGCTTTTCAAAGGGCAAATTCCAACCCTCGGGCAAAAAATTTCTTATCTTTTCTTTTGAGGTTAATTTTCAGAATATTCATATAACGGCGTTTTTTTTAGTGTTTATAAGCCTTTATGGATTTTACGCAAGTAAGGCGCAAAAA
>JAUNNW010000078.1 GCA_030531285.1 Synergistaceae bacterium
TGTTCATGCGCTTGTTGACAAAACGTATGTCTCTGTGAAGCGTCGTATTGAACAGAGCACGCCCCGGGCACGTCAGTATCCATTTGCCTTCAGGATCAGGATCGCCCTTTTCGTTGACAGCATCGGTATGCCATTCGGGAAGCTTTTTAAGGAATATCTTCGAATGTACGTTGACAAGGTCATGGTCAAGCGCGGCGAGTACATCGTCAAGTTCGTTGAAGTACATGCCTTCGCCCTTCTGTCCGTCAAGTATTGTCGTAATGTAGAACATTCCAAGAATCATGTCCTGCGTAGGAACGACTACTGGTTTTCCGCTTGCCGGCGAGAGCAGGTTGTTTGACGAAAGCATGAGAACTCTTGCTTCCGTCTGAGCTTCAAGCGAAAGCGGAACGTGGATGGCCATCTGGTCCCCGTCGAAGTCTGCGTTGAACGCTGTGCAGACAAGAGGATGCAGACGAAGCGCCTTGCCTTCGACAAGCACCGGCTCAAATGCCTGAATACCGAGTCTGTGAAGCGTCGGAGCACGGTTGAGCATAACTGGATGATCCTTAATGATGTCTTCAAGCAGCGCCCAGACTTCTTCCCTGCCTTTGTCTATGAAGCGGCGTGCAGACTTGACGTTCGGAGCAAGCTGCAGTTCGACAAGCTTGTGCATGACAAACGGCTTGAAGAGTTCGAGCGCCATTTCTTTCGGAACACCGCACTGATATATCTTGAGATACGGCCCTATAACGATGACGGAACGTCCTGAATAGTCAACACGCTTGCCGAGAAGGTTCTGGCGGAAACGTCCTTTTTTGCCGCGCAGAAGGTCAGTAAGCGATTTAAGCGGACGGTTTCCGGCGCCAAGCACCGCTTTGCCCCTGCGTCCGTTGTCAATAAGAGCGTCAACTGATTCCTGGAGCATTCTCTTTTCATTGCGCACTATAATTTCAGGCGCATGAAGTTCCTGAAGTCTGTGCAGACGGTTGTTTCTGTTTATAACTCTGCGATAGAGGTCGTTAAGGTCAGATGTCGCAAAACGTCCGCCGTCAAGCTGAACCATGGGACGGAGATCAGGCGGAATAACAGGCAAAACGGAAAGAACCATCCATTCCGGTTTGCTGTCGCTTTTCAGGAAATCGTCGGCAACCTGAAGACGTTTGACGAGTTTGCGCTTTTTCTGCCCTGTGCTCTCCGCAATTTCCTCGCGAAGCTGCGCTGAAAGCACATTAATGTCGATTCTCTTGAGCAGGGTAAATACGCCCTCAGCTCCGATGCCTGCCTCAAACAGCTTATCGTAGCTTCTGCACGCTCTTTCTTCGCGCTCGATAATTACGGAAGCACGCTGGAATGCCGATTTGCCAGGGTCAATGACAAGATAGCACGGATCTTCTATCGTCATTGTCTCTTCCTGTGTCGCGAAGCGTTTCGGATATTCTTTGTTCAGATCCTCTATCTCTGATTCTGAAAGCACGTCGCCCTTGGCGAATGGGAGATGCTTGGCTGAGGTGACGATGTACGCCTCCTGGCTGCCGAGCTTTGCCGGTTCGCTGACAAGCTTTTTGTCCTCTTTTTTGCGTGCTTTGGCAGTTTCTTCCGTTACAGCCTCGCGCCCACCTTCATTGCCTTTTTTGAAAAGGTAGAAAGCCGGCTCTGCCGTAAATTCTTCGCCGAAATCTTTTTTGTATTTGTCATACTTGTCTTTGGTAAGGAGATCGCCCTCGCTGAGCGGGAACTCGTCAACCTTGCTGATTCTGTATGCCGGTTCCGCCTTGAACTGCGGGTCGTAATGACGGTGCACCTTTTCTTCTGACTGTGAGACAAGCGAACCTTTCAGCGAAGTAAGAATGCCTGCGCTTACGACTTTGTAGGAGCGTTCTCTGCGGCGTGAAGGAGCAAAATACACAACTTTCTCAAGATCCTTTGTGGACGCGCCTATAAGAAGGCTGAGACGGCTTGGAATGCCGCGCAAATACCAAATGTGAACGACCGGTGCGGCAAGCTCTATGTGCCCCATGCGCTCACGGCGTACGCGGTTATCGGTAACTTCAACGCCGCATCTGTCACACACCACTCCGCGGAATTTAGGGCCGCTGCGTTTGTATTTTCCGCAGGCACATTCGTAGCTCTTGGTTGGGCCGAAAATACGCTCGCAGAACAGGCCTTCTTTTTCTGGACGAAGCGTTCTGTAGTTAATCGTTTCAGGCTTTTTTACTTCGCCTTTGGAAAGCTCCCTGATTCTTTCCGGTGAAGAAAGTTTAATGCGTACGCCGACTATTTCACGGTTGATTGCGTCTGTCATTTATTCGTCCTCCCCCTTATCCGAATCTTCGCTTTCAAATATATCACGCTCTGTTGCTTTGCCGGAAAGTATTTCAGCGTCTGTATCTTCGTCCGTTATATGCAGTCCGTCCAGTTCATCCGAGTCATCGCCGAATATGAGGTCTGTTGACCTGTTTTCCGTTTCGGCGCCGAACACGTCTATTGAATCTATGCCTGCATCCGGTTTCATTGAATAACGTTTAAATCCTCTGTTGTCGTCCTCATCGCTGTTCACAACGAGTTCGCCGAACGTTCCGTCTGAATACTTGATTTCAACGTCAAGACCAAGTCCCTGAAGTTCTTTGATAAGAACTCTGAAGCTTTCCGGAACTCCGGGTTTTGAAAGGTTTTCGCCCTTGACAATCTTCTCGTAGGTCTTGAGTCGCCCGTGGATATCGTCGGATTTAATCGTAAGCATTTCCTGAAGCACGTGCGACGCGCCGTAGCCTTCAAGAGCCCAAACTTCCATTTCGCCGAAACGCTGTCCGCCGAACTGTGTCTTACCGCCGAGAGGCTGCTGTGTGATAAGGCTGTACGGTCCTATTGAACGCGCGTGAATCTTGTCGTCAACAAGGTGAATAAGTTTCATCATATACATAACCCCGACCGTAACCTTGTTTGCCATTGGTTCACCGGTGCGTCCGTCGTAAAGGGTAATTTTGCTGTCGTCACGGAGATCCTGATATTTATTGTCTCTTACCTGTGAAAGCAGATCCCTGATTTCCTCTCCTGTTGCGGAGTCAAAAACAGGCGTTGTCGTTTTCCAGCCGTTCTCCATTGCAACAAAACCGAGCATCGTTTCAAGAACCTGCCCGAGATTCATTCGGCTCGGAACGCCCAGAGGATTAAGAACAACATCGACCGGTGTACCGTCTGCAAGGTAAGGCATATCCTCTTCAGCCATAATTCTTGATACGCAGCCTTTGTTTCCGTGGCGTCCCGCCATCTTGTCGCCTTCCGTTATCTTGCGGAACTGCGCAACATAGACCTTGACTACGCGGCTAACCCCCGGTGAAAGATCCTCTGCGTGCGTTGCGCGGTCAAGCATCTTGATGTCAACAACCGTACCGCCTTCGCCGTGAGGAACTCTGAGCGACGTGTCACGCACTTCACGCGCCTTTTCGCCGAATATGGCGCGGAGCAGTTTTTCTTCCGGAGTCTGGTCTGACTCGCCCTTCGGCGTAACCTTTCCGACAAGAATGTCTCCCGCTTTAACCTTGGCTCCGATACGGACGATGCCTTCCTCGTCAAGATTTTTAAGCGCGTCTTCGCCGACGTTCGGAATATCGCGCGTGATTTCTTCAGGACCGAGCTTCGTGTCGCGCGACTCAATTTCGTATTCTTCAATATGTATAGAAGTGTAGTAATCTTCTTTGACCAGACGTCTGTTAAGCAGAATTGCGTCTTCAAAGTTGTAGCCTTCCCATGAAACGAAGGCAACAAGCACGTTGCGTCCGAGAGCGAGTTCCCCGTCCTGGCATGCCTGTCCGTCGGCTATAACTTCTCCGGCGGCAACCTGCTGTCCGTTCTCGACTATCGGTCTTTGGTGAATAATTGTACTCTGGTTTGAACGGCGGAATTTCGGCATTCTGTAGATATCCTTATCATCAAGGAAATCTTCAGGACTGAGATTCTGCAGAAGGTCGCCGTGTTCCTTGCGGAATTTTTCCTTTTCCTTCCTGCCGTTCGGAACGTCGATTTCAATCCTGTCCGCGTCGACATAAGTGACCACGCCCGGACGGCGGGCAACAACACATGAGCCTGAATCCTTTGCAATGTTGTGCTCAATGCCTGTACCGACGCGCGGCGAATCCGGGAAAACAAGAGGAACAGCCTGACGCTGCATGTTTGAACCCATAAGTGCGCGGTTGGCATCGTCATGTTCGAGGAACGGGATAAGTGCCGTAGAAATTGAAACTATCTGTTTCGGGGAAACATCAATGTAATCAAGATCTTCAGGCTGTATTTCTATCGTATTGTCATGATGGCGGACGTAGATGCCGTTCTGTCCGGGAAGCGGGTGTACGTAGCCCTTCTCGTCAATAGGCATATCTGCGCGGCCGATGTAAAATTCGTCCTCATCGTCCGCCGACAGATATTCAATCTGGTCTGTGACGCGTCCGTTGACAACCTTTCTGCGCGGGCAGATAAGGAAGCCGTATTCGTTAATCTTCGCGAACGAGGCAAGCGAAGTAACAAGACCGATGTTCGGACCTTCAGGCGTTTCGATCGGGCAGATGCGTCCGTAGTGCGTATGGTGAACGTCGCGCGCTTCAAAGCCTGCTCTGTCGCGCGAGATACCTCCGGGACCGAGCGCAGACAGACGGCGTCTGTGCGTAAGCTCTGCAAGCGGGTTTGTCTGGTCCATAAACTGAGAAAGCTGTCCTGAACCGAAGAACTCGCGAAGCGCCGCCGAAATCGGGCGCACGTTGATAAGATCCTTCGCCATTGCCGATGCAAGATCTGAAATTGTCGTCATGCGTTCACGCGCGATTCTCTCCATACGGAGCATACCGATACGTACCTGATTCTGGAGCAGCTCGCCGACAGCGCGTACGCGGCGGTTGCCGAGGTGGTCGATGTCGTCTGTATGCTCTTCGTTGTCGCGGAGCCTGATAAGACCGTTGACAAACGCCACAATATCCTCTACTGTGAGCAGTCTCTCGTCAGCGTCAATATTCAGCCCAAGACGTTTGTTGATCTTGTAGCGGCCGACAACACCAAGACTGAAACGGCGCGGATCCTTAAAAATGCCGTTGACGTACTCAATGGCGTTCTCCATGCGCACCGGTTCGTTCGGACGCAGTGCGCGGAAAAATTCCATGGAAGCGGAATCGTGCGAATCCGACTTGTCACGGTCAATAGTCGTCGTTATCGCACGGTCAACATCCCAGACCTTCACCGTTGTCTTGCCGGCTTTGAAAAGCGCGTCAATACTTTCCTTTGCGACTCTCGTATTCTTTGCGAGAAGCACGGAAGAACCGTCAACATTAACTTCGACGTCTTCGGCAAGCAGCATGCCCATAACGTTGTCCTTAACGATATCCTTCTCCGCCGCCTGAGCGTCAAAGAGAGCAAGAATGTCATCCGTATCGGACACCCCGTAGACGCGGAGCATTGTGGCTACGGAAACCTTCTTGCGGTTGTCAACCTTTACCGAAATCTGCCCGTCGGGAGCAAGTTCAAACTCCATCCACGCGCCGCGGTCCGGAATAAGCTTTGCGCCGTACGTCTCCTGACCCGGTATTGACAAATCAGCATTGTAATAAATACCCGCGGAACGCGCCAGCTGGTTGACAACGACACGCTCCGTTCCGTTAATGATGAACGTTCCTCTGTCTGTCATGGCAGGGAAGTCACCGAGGAAAATATCTTCTTCTTTGATTTCTCCCGTCTTATCGTTCCTCAGCCTGATCGTCGCACGCAGCGGTCTCGACCATGTAAGGTCCCTGCTGCGAGCCTCATCAAGACTTGTTGAAACAGGCTCAACGGAATATTTGACGAATTCCAGAGCGAAGGAACCGTCATAACTCGTTATCGGAAAAATTTCTTCGAAAAGCTCCTGAATCCCCTGAGACTTTCTCTTCTCAGGTTCAACATCAGCCTGGAAAAACCACTGATACGAATTACGCTGGACTTCCACAAGATCCGGAAGCTCAGTCGGCTTACGCATACCGGCTTTTACCGCTTCGGCTTCTTTTCCGAACTTAATGCGCCGCTCAAACGCATTTCCCAAAGATGTTGCCTTTTCCTGCATGGGAGCAGCCTCCCCAACGAAAATTTAGGCGCGCAAAACGCCTATTGTATAGATTAACGCAAGTGATAATTATAGCAAAAAAAATTTCCCTGTCAACATATTTTTTTCAGAACAGGCTCGTTTTTTGGGCTCCGAAAAGACCCCTGTAAAGACGACTAAAAACAAAACCGAAATACACAGCGGCTTGGAAATTCCAAGCCGCTGTTGTTTTTACTTTTCTCGTGTATACCGTTCAGGCTATTTCTTAATCAGCTTGTTGACAATAGCCTCCAGAGCCTTAATTCTCTCGTCCCGCTTTGTTACCGTGTCCTTCAACGCCGCGTTTTCAGAATCCTGCTTTGCAATCTTTTCGTCCTGAGCGATTGTCTTCTCGTTCAGATACTTCACCTGTTTCTGAAGCTCCGCCTTTGTCTTTGCCGTTTCACCCTTGCCGAATTTCAGGCTCACTCCGGCGTTGTAGGCGTTCTGGTCTTTGCCAATCGACGTTGACGCGCTTACCATAAAGTTCGGGTTCGGTTTGTACGCTACG
>JAUNNW010000079.1 GCA_030531285.1 Synergistaceae bacterium
AAAATTAAAACGGCTTGGGAGATTTTTATAATTTTATAATTCCCAAGCCGTTTTTGTTCTCAATCACTCTGAGGGCATACAGCGGCAGGCAGTGTTTTAATTTAACGCTTCACTTTCATCACGCCATATTCACCGCTTCAATTTTTTTGCGTTCGTCTTTTTTCCAGACGCTCCAAAGCCGAGCGTATTCCGTGCCCTCCTCGCTTTTGAGCGAATGAAGAAACCGTCTTGAGCCTTCAGAAGGAATTTCCCGCGTCAGGCAGATAATACTTTCGCGCGGCACAGGCTTGAGATACTGCGCCTCCGCAAAAACAGGCGCATATTTTTCAGGCACGTCAAAAGGCACGCTTTCCAAAACCCAGCTGAAATAAACTGTGTGGTTGGTGTGGTCGTTCACGTCCAAATCCTGCCAGCGCACCTGCCACGGAAATTTGAAATCCGATTTTTCAATTTTCGGAATTTTCACTTCATCAGGGTAATCTTCAGAAATTTTCGCAAGGAACTTTTCCGTGCCGTCAATTCTGTCAAGCCTCAGAGGACGTTTTCTTTCAAGGTCTATCAGCACCCACCACGTTTTTGCCGCGCCAAGCAGCTTGCCTTCCGCGTTTCTGACCTCAAAGGTGCGGAGGGAAAACAGATTGCGGTAGATTTCGGCGTAGGTTTTTATTTTGAGTATTCTGTCTTCTCTGCACGGATACCGCTGAAAATCTATTCTGTAGCTTCGCAGTACCCACGTCATTTTCCGTTCCAACACCTGAAATACCGCAAAATTATATTTTGCGGCGTCAATCTCCGCCATTTCCTGAAAAATTTCGAGCAGATATTTGTGTTTAATTCTTCCGCACGGGTCAATCGCGCCCAGTGAAAATTCAAAATCGCGTTCTGTCATTTTTGCTCCTTGCTAAACGAAACGCGGAGCCCGCAGCGGACTCCGCTTAAGATATTTTTATTCCTACGCTCTGCGCGCGGCTTCCATAACCTTTGCAAGCGCTTCCTTGGCATCCTGCGGCAATGCGTCAACGCCGCCCTTTTCTGTTTCGCGCGAGTCAACAAATTTGACGCGGTCTTCCATGCGTTTGATGAACAGTTCTTTGTATGCCGCATCTGTCAAATCAGGGACAAATCCTTCTATCTCAAGCAATTCAATTCCGGGGAGATTGCCGAACGGAACAAAATTGGCTTTGCCTTCAACAATCTTTTCAAGAATTTCAAGCGTCATCTCCTTCGGAACTTTTTTGTCAAGGAACGAGCCTGTGTTAAGAATGTAGCATTCCACGCCGTCTTCAAAAAGCTGGCGGAAACGCTCGTAGTCCATTGAAAGCGGATACGTCCTGAACGGGTTTGCGTAGCACTCTATAACAAGAGCATTCGGGTCAACTCCCGGGGCAAGATGTTCGGCGGAAGTGCGTATCGTTGCCAAAGTCGCGCCCATTACCGAGGCAAGCGACGCTCCGGTGAGTTTGACAACAGGCGGCAGCGACGAATCCTTCATAAGCCAGCAGACGGCATTGATAGGCTCGTCAATTCTGTCTATTCTGTTCGGCGACCAGTAGCGCGATTTGATTGCTCTGCCGTTTCCGTTGCGTATATCTTCGCTGACCGCTATAAGCTTTCCGTCCTTCGTTTTAGTTACGCCGAGATTTTGCAGAGAAAGCAGATATTTGTTGTCGGGGCAGCCGATGGGATAGTCAGCCATTTTGTCAAAATAGGCAGGCTCGAGAGCTATTGCGTATTTTTCCTTAACGTTTATAACAACGGCATCATCGTGAAGCACCGTAACGTCATATTTTCCATCGTGCTTTGCGTGCGTAATTGTGGATTTGCCTGAACCTGAAAGTCCGAATGCGGCAAGCACATATTTTTTCCCGCTTCCGTCCTTAAGCTGATAGCGTTTGAGACCTCCGTGGCACGCAACGTATCCGTTTCTCGCGCCTATGCCCCATGCAAGCGTCAGCGTGCCTTTTTTGAATTCGCCGAAATAGCGCATGCCAAGCACCGCCGCGCAGTTCTGCTCCGGTGAGAAGAACGCAAGACCAAGCGGGAAATCCGGGTGTGACCAGTACGGGTCGCCGTAGACGAAAATGTCTCCGTCATTGGGAAGCGGACGGGAATTTGCGTAGCGTTTCTCGTATTCTTCGTTTGCATATTGGAAATTGAGCAGCCAGTTGTAAAGATTGTTTTCGTGTCCTTCCGGAAGCATAATATGGGCACGCGTCATAAAATCCTCGTCAAGACCTATTATCGCGTCTGCCGTGTAGAATTTTCTGTTACGCGCATTGTGGATTGCTTCGCGAAGCACGGTGCATATTTTTTTAACGTCAACCTCCGGCCAGCCAACTATTCTTCTGGCTGCCGCCGTGCGTCCGAAAACCGCACCGTCGTTGAACAAAAGAACATTTGCGCCCTCAGGCAGACCGAGTTCCGCATTGTGGCAGACAGGAAGCCCTGTAAGCTCCACCGTGCCGGCGCTTTTTTTCGCAAGCTCGTAAGCCTCAGCAACATCATTAACCCGCACGACATTGTTTCCATAGAAAGCTGACTCGATAGTCGTTCTCACCGGAAGCGTATGAAGTTTCTTAAATTCCTCAAGATTGTCAAAATATCCTATTGTTGACATAAAATCACGCCCATTCCTTAAAATCTATTGCCGCGCATATTATAGCGCAAAAAACAAAAAAACTGTACCGCAATGTTGCAAAAAATTTTGCCCGTAAAAAAAGTAAAAAACGGGAGAGCATCCGGCTCTCCCGCCTTTGTGCCGCTTAATGTTTACAGTTTAATTATTTCAGCTTCATGCTGAAACCGAGCGAAAGAATCTGCGTTAAACCATCGTTAATGCGCGCGTTAACATAGTCGGCGTTGCTGACTTTTGAGTCAACGTCGCGCGCCGCCGCCCAAATTGCTGTGTATGCAAACGTTATGGCAGCATCTTTGTTAATGTTGTATTTGAAACCAACGCTTCCGCGGTGTCTGTCGCCTGTCGGCACAGTGAAATCGAATGTTTCATCAGGTACAGGACTTCCGTCAAAGTTATAGCCGCAGAGGAATGTCCATTTGCTGTTCATTCTGTGCTGGAAGCCTATACCGAAACGCCACGCAGCTTTCCAGTTTTTAACACCGTTGTATGCCGGCAACGCACCGTTTAACAATGCGGGCGTAAACGTCATGTTAAGTGTGTCATAGGTTGCCCAGTTTGTCCAAGTCGCGTCAAATTCAATTCTTGTTCTGTCGCTGAATTTATGGCCGAAACCGAAAGAAAGCGAATCGGGAACCGTAACGCTGCCGTGTGCGTTGGCTGATTCTTTCGCTGTACCGCCTGATATGTACTGCGATGTCACATCTGTATCAGCGTCCATTGTGTGCTTAATACTTGAGCGATAGGTAATTGCTGCGGAATTTTTCTTGTCAAAATCATACATTGCTGAAACAAACCAGCCAAGATTCGTACATTTGCCGTCAAGTTCAAGCAGTCCGTCACCAAGATATCCAAGCGAGGGATGTGTAAGCGGTATTTGTTTTGATAATGAAAGGTTCATATAGTTGATGTCAAGGCCAAGGGCAAGCGACCATTTTTCTGAAGGCTTAAATGCCCATGTCGGCTGAATTGATATACTTGTAATTTTTCCGTCAACCGTATCATAGCGGCCTTCCCAATCTGAATCGTAAGTAATTCCGTTGCCAAATCTCGGAAAAATGCCAAGACCAAGCCAGTGCTTGTCATTCAGCTGATGTGTATAGAAAAGCGAGCCTGCCCATACAGGGTCATAACTGTTATTCTTGTGCGACGTTGTGCCAAAACGCTGATTCAGCCCGCCCGGAGTGTTCTGAAAATGGCACTTGATTGCCGGATTAAACCACGTTGCGCCGACGCTGAGATATTTTCCTTTGAGATGTGTTATTCCTGCCGGGTTGTACGCGAGAACAGCCGCGTCTTCTTCGTCAAACATAAAGTTGTCGCCCATCGCCGTTCCCGTAGCGCTCCATTCGTAGACGCCGAAACCTTCCGCGAATGCCGCTGCCGGAACGAGAAGCGCCACAAGCAAAACTGTTGCCAAGATTTTCTTCATTAAAGAAATCCCCCTTAATAAATTATTGCATAGTATGCAATTTATTTTCTTTTATTTCGGAGTCACGGTAATATCTATACTTACCTGACCCGAGTTCTGATAATAGTAAATAAATTCCTTCAGCGTCCGCGAGCAAAGATACTTGTACATCTCACGCGACAATTCGTTGAGCATTGAACTGATAAAACACACTTTCTTGCTGCAGCCTATCACACAGCCGCTCGGGCTGAAAGAACCGCCCAAAAGCTCAAAAATCGGCGCAAGTTCTGTTTCCTCCGGATTACAGTTCAAGATGTAACCGCCGCCCGGTCCCCTTATTGACTTTATAAAGCCGTTTTTGTTAAGCCTCTGCAAAACCTTGGAAAGATGCGGCTCCGTTGTGCCTATCTTTGCCGCTATCTCACTTGTCGTAAGACACGTTTCAGGCTCCGCTCCAAGTTCACCCAAAGCGTGCAAACCAAGCAAAAGCGGCTCCGGAAGACCTACAACAGGGTTCATTGCTCTGCCCCCTTTCAGACAGAATAATAATGGACGCTCAATTCCATTTTATAGTGGATATTATAGTCCACTATTCTGAATAACGCAAGCAATAACGCAACGCGTTTTTGAAAAATTTTGAAATTTTGAAAAATTACGGCCTGCATTCGGCTGTGCACTTTTCGCAGTCCCCTTCGCAGTTTAGGGGAGCAAAAATTCCGAACGCCGTTCTGAAAAGCGCCGCCGTCAGCAGATTGTCGGGAATTGTGTCATATTTGTTTCCGTTTTTGTCTCTGTAAATTCTCACAGGGATTTCGCCGCCGTCTTTAATTTCAAAATCAAGCTCCATTTCAAGCAGCTGCTCTGCTGAAATTTCCTGCCCGTCTTCGGTTTTGAAAGTTATCATTCCGGCAGACATGAGCGCATCTTCGCTGATTTCGTCAAAAACGATTTCGCGCAGCCTGAGTTTTGTTTCCATTTTTTCAAGCCTCGGGTTCATTCTCGCGCAGAAAGCTTTCAGTCTTTCAACAAGCGTTCCGCTCTGTTTTTCGTTGTAATTTTTAAGCGCATAGCAGCTGACAGTTATCTCTTTCACGCCGTACACTCCTTTGGTCTGTTTTTATTCCGCAAGATTATATCATCAGTAAATGAAAAAATCTTGCATATAACCTTTTTTAACGCTATAATCTATCGGTAGTCGCCGGGGTGGCGGAATGGCAGACGCAGTGGACTCAAAATCCACCGAGGGCAACCTCGTGGGGGTTCGACCCCCCCTCCCGGCACCAGTTTTTGTCCGTAACACCAACCAACATACAAAAATCGCCTCACGAATGGTATCGTGAGGCGTCTTATTTCCCATTTAATCTTCGCTGAAACGTTTCCAGAGTTTTTTGAGCCGTTCAAGGATTCTGACTTCCGTGCCAAGCTGCCCCGGAATATAAAATCGGCGCGTTTCAGGCAGATATTGCTGCGCTGTCCAATGCCCCGGAAAATCGTGCGGATATACGTAGCCTTCCCCGTCGTTGCGCAGATGGTACGGCACTTCCATAAGGTCACCATCGGATACAGCCTTGAGCGCTTTGCCGACCGCAAGATAGGCGCTGTTGCTTTTTGGGGCACAGGCAAGGTATATAACACATTCGCTCATTATTATCCTCGCCTCGGGAAGCCCAACTCGGTCAACGGCGGCAGCCGCGTTCTGCGCCATTACAAGGGCAAACGGATCTGCGAGGCCTATATCTTCGGCAGCTGATATGCAAAGCCGCCTGCATATAAACCTCACATCGTCCCCCGCGCTTATCATTCTCGCAAGCCAATAGACTGCTGCATCAGGGTCGGAGCCGCGTATTGATTTTATAAGCGCGGAAATCACGTGATAGTGGTCGTTTGATGCCCTGTCATAGCGCTGCGCCGCTCCTCCGCCGCTTTCCGTTACAGTCTGTTCGGTAATTTCTTTTCCGCCTGCCATTGCACATGAGGAAACCGCGGCTTCAAGGCGCGTCAAAGCCTGCCGTGCATCGCCGCCGGACAGAGCGGCTATTTTTTCAAGCACGGCATCTTCCGCCGAGCAGCCGAGCCTGCCAAGCCCTCGTTCTTCGTCTGTCAGTGCGCGTTTCAGAAGCTTTACGGTTTCGGCTTCGTCAAGCGGTTCCAGCGTATAGACGACCATGCGCGAAAGCAGTGTTTTGTTTATTTCAAACCACGGATTTTCCGTTGTGGTGCCGACAAGAATTATGTCGCCGACCTCAACGGACGGGAGCAGTATGTTCTGCTGTTTTGAGTTGAAATGATAAAGCTCGTCAACAAAGGCAATCGCTGAATGTCCCGTCAGCCTTTTTATTCCCTTCGCCTTTTCGACAAGCTCGCGCAGCGTTTCCACCTTAGCGGCGACAGCGTTTATTTCAAGCAGTTCCCTGCCCGTAACCTTCGCCATAAGACGGACAAGCGTAGTTTTGCCAACGCCCGGAGGGCCGTACAAAACACAGCTGGGGACCTTTCCGCCCTCAAGCATTACGCG
>JAUNNW010000080.1 GCA_030531285.1 Synergistaceae bacterium
AAGCGCAGGAAGCTCAATGCCGATTTCCTTTGCCGCTTCGCGCGCAAGCTTCATATCTTTAATGTAATGTTTGACGAAAAATCCCGGCTCAAAGTCGCCTTTCAGAATTCTGGGCGTGTAGTTTGAGAAACTCCAGCTGCCTGCCGCTCCGCCTGATATTGCTTCAAAGACTGCCGTCTGGTCGAGTCCCTGCGCTTTGGCAAAGGCAAGCCCCTCACACATTCCGGTCATAGTACCGGTGATGAGAATCTGGTTGACAAGCTTCGTGTACTGACCTGCTCCAGCTTTGCCCATGTGTTTGATGTTTTTGCCCATGATTTCAAAGAACGGCAATGCCTTTTCAAAATCTTCCTTATCACCGCCGACAAGAATTGAAAGCGTTGCTTCGCGTGCGCCTCTGTCGCCGCCCGTTACGGGGGCATCAAGAGCTTTGAGTCCTTTTGCTTTTGCAGCTTCGTAAATTTTCTGGGCAAGCTTCGGACTTGAAGTCGTCATTTCGATGAGCATCGTTCCGGGTTTGGCATTTGCAATTACTCCGTTTTCGCCAAGATATACTTCCTCCACATCCTTCGGATAACCAACGATTGAGAAAATAAAATCAGATTTTTTGGCAACTTCCGCAGGCGAATCTTCCCAAATTGCGCCACGGTCAATAAGCTTTGCCGCTCTTTCTTTGGATCTGTTGTAGATATGCAACTCATATCCCGCGTCAAGCAGATGTCCTGCCATGCTGCCACCCATAACTCCTGTTCCTATAAAGCCCAATACTGCCTTGCTCATTGCTATTCCTCCCTGTTTTCAGTTTCTTGGTACACGTACCTTATTTCACCGAAATTTATATGAAAAACCGTGTCAAGCAGTTTGTTCATCTGGTATCTGTCCTCTATGCACAGCTGTTTTGTTACCCTGCCTTTCCTTTTGTATTTCAGCGTATCACCGTAAATAAAGGCAAAGCTGTTGTGCGTGTGTATGGATATCTTGTTTCCCTTGTTGTAAGGCGACGAGTCCGCCTCAACACAAAATTTCAAAGCCTCTTCAAACAGTTCTTCCGCAAAAGGCTCCGGTTTAAAAACGTACAAAGGAGACCGGAAAAATTTTTCTTTTTTTTCAAGCAAAACGCTTCCGTCATCGTTTTTTGCAAAACGGTAGAAATTTTCCCCATCGTCCTGCTCAGCATCACATTCAAGCAGCAGAGGAACACGCGCCGTCTCAACAAAAAGACCTGCATCGCAGACATACCGCCTGTCCTCAAGCTCAACGCAGTTTATCCTGTGCAGTTCGGGTTTCAAACTTCCGTCAGCCTCAAAAAGCCTTGCGCCGAAGCTTTCTGTTTTGAAACCGAGGGCGGCAAGCAACATGTAAAACGCGCTATTAAGCTCAAGTCCCAATCCCCCGCGGCTGCCGGCAACAATTTTATCGTAAAGAGCTGCAGGCGTGAGGGAAAGTTTCTTCATAGCCATACAGTCAAGATTTTCAAACGGAAGGAGCTGCTGGTGGCGGCTTAAAAGCAAAGAGAGACTGTCAAGAGAATTTTCCGGCTTTTTTTCAAAGCCGAGCTTCTTCAGATACTGCATCGTCTGCTCTTCCGTAAAGACGCCGTACTGCATAAAATCCCTCCGTATAAATTATACAGCAAAATCGTCTGTAAAACACAAAAAAAGGAACTCCAAAAGGAGCTCCTTTTTTAAAGACCGTTAAATTCTATTAACGTGTTTTGTAGCCTGCAAATGCCGGCGTGCCGTCGTAGAATTTTTTGCCTTTGAGTTTCGTTTCGCTGTTGATGAGGTCTTTCGGGCTCATACCGCCTTCGAGCATTTCAAGCCATTTTTCGCCTTTTGCTGAAAGAAGGACAGGGCTGTCTTCTTTCTTGAGAAGGAGCGAGTATGATGTCGGCATGCAGACTGCTCCGGCTTCTCTGCGACCCTGGAGGCAGTAACGCGTGTCGCCCATTGCCCATGCTTTTTTGGCATCGATGCCTTTTTTGTTCTGCCAGACAGCGATTGCTGAAAGGATACCTGCATCGTCTTTACGTCCGCGGTTCATGATAAGGACAACTTTGGTGTCTTTGTATTCTGTGCAGAAGTTGAAGTCGCCCTGTGAGTCCATGGCGCCAAAGATAGGTCCGCGGCCTTTGTATTTCGGGCGGATGCATTTGTCGATTGTGAGTGATTTGCCTATGCCCTGTGTCTGTGCATGGAGGTCATAGTCATATTCCCACGTGATTTTGCCGTTTTTGATTTTGTTGGTCATAGCGACGATGCCGTCTACGCCTTTAAGACCGAAAACGCCGGGGACTGCTTTGATAGGATCAAGGTGTGACGCTGAGTTGATCCACATATCAATTCCGTTTGCGTCGAGAGCTGCGATGAGTTCTTTGAGTTCAGCCGTTACGCCGACGCCTTTGTTGAACTTGATTTTGAGCTGTCCACATTCTGACGGATAGCCTGCCGGTGACGTCCAGGTGATTTTGTCCCAGAATTCTGCCGGTTTGTTGCCGTAGAATTTGTGTGATTCGGCTGCGAGTTCCTGCGTCTGTTTCGGCGTCATGCCTGCAAACCAGTAGGTGATCCAGGGATAACCGACTGCTGCATCGAAGTAGTCGCATATTGCGTCATACATCCAGCGTGCTTTTGCTGCGAATTCTTTCCAGTCGTCTGTCGCCATCCATTTTGCCATGTTCTTTTCCTGTGAACGGTCTGCTTTTACCCAGCCTTTTGCGTAAAGTTTTGCGTAGGCTTTGCAAACGTCGTTGGCAGCTTTGCGGACTGTGAGGTTGCCCCAGTCTTCGCCCATGGGTTCATCGATATTGGGGATACCGGCTGTGAGAACTTTGAACATCTGTTCCGGTTTGATTGCAAAGCGGAGGTGTTCAAGCTGGTAGATTGCGAGCTGTTCTTCAACGTCGAGAACTGTGATTGAGTTGTCACAGTCAAATACTGCGTACGGCTTGCAGTTCGGGTTGTAACCCTTTGACGTTTTGCCGTAGGCTTCGAACATCTGGTTGATTGCCTTCTTGGTGTTCGGTTCCCAATACGGGCTCTTGAGGTAGGTGACCTGAGCTGCCATTGCCACGCATGAGAAAATCATGACGAAAGCCATTGCAGCGACTGCGATTTTGGTGAATTTCTTCACGTGTAAAACCCCCTATGGTTTTTTTTGGTGTTACCTGTACACATAATTATCCTATAAATTTATTTTTTTGCAAGCACTATTTTTGTATTTTTGCATTTTTTTGCTTTTTTCGCTGAGTGCGGGCAGAAACTACATTACAGCCGCCGTCTGCCGGACAGCGCACACAAAAAGCCGGAGAAAAATCTCCGGCTTTCAAATTTTCTGGCTCCCCAGACTGGACTCGAACCAGTAACACCCTGATTAACAGTCAGGTACTCTGCCGATTGAGCTACTGAGGAATGGCAGGTTGCCTAAACAACGAAGAGAATTATAGCACTATATCTCTTTTTGGCAATACCTTTTTTTATTTTTCTTGATTTTTTTTGCGATTTTTTTCTGCGCTGTCACCGCCAAAACAGCGCTTAGGCTTAACGTTCAGTTCAGCAGGCTGCGACTACCTCAATTTCCACCAAAGCGTCCTTGGCAAGCCTTGAAATTTCAATGCATGCCCTTGCGGGGTAATTGCCGCTGAAATATTCGCCGTAAATCTTGTTGACCGTGCCGAACTGATCCATGTCGGTGATATAGACCGTCGCCTTGACAACATTGTCAAGCGACGTGCCTGCCTGTTCGAGCACCGCTTTGATATTCTGCATTACGCGGTGTGTCTGCCCGACAAAACCTCCCTCGACAACTTCGCCTGTTTGAGGATCAAGCGGCAGCTGCGCGGAAGTAAAGACAAAGCCGTTTGCCTTGACTCCCTGCGAATAAGGTCCTATTGCTTTCGGTGATTTTTCAGTATAGATAATCTCTTTCATGATTTTACACTCCTTCTGAATAATTTTGCTGCTATATACCTGCATATACTATTTAATGTGTACGTCACGCTGCGGGAAGGCAATTTCAATGCCGTTCTGCCTGAACGCTTCGTCAATCCCGCTTATGACTGCGTTGCGTATTTCCATTTGGCTGTGCGCCACAATATCGGCAAAGAACTGTACTTTAACGTTAACCGAGCTATCGTCAAACGCATCGCAAACGGCGCGGTAGTATGGCTTCTTCTGCACAAGAGGCTCATTTTTCAGCACTTCATTGGCAACGCTGCGCACTTTCTCCAAATCGCTGCCGTAAGCCACGCCGATGTCAATTGTGAGGCGCGTGCTCGGATTGTCAAGCGTCAGGTTGATAAATTCCTGATCAAAGAACTTGCTGTTCGGCACTATTAAATCCTTGCTGTCCTCGTTCAGCAGCACCGTATCATAAAGCGTCAGTTCCTTGACTACCCCGTACTGTCCGTTAAGCATAATATGATCGCCGACGTGGATACGGTTCTTAAGCAACAGGGCAAAACCGGCGAAAATATCCGTCAGCAGCTTCTGAGCGCCGAAACCGAAAGCAACCGCCAAAGCGCCGCCGGCAACCGCCAAAGCCGTGTAGGGAATTCCAAGCTGTGCCATTGCGGTCATAAACGCGAACAGGACAAAAATATACTTAACAAACTTAGGAACGACAAGCGTGGTATGCCCCGACATATTTATGTGGTGCCTGATTGCGCGCCGAACGATAAACGCAACGTAACAGGCCAACAGATAACCAATTATAAAGGTAATGACAGCCATAAAAATCTTGCCGAGAGTAACAGGATAATCATCGACATACAAAAGCTCGTAATCGCGAATATTAACGAAAGCAGCCTTTAACTTCTCCCGCGTGCTTTGTCCCATATCATTGTCCTTAAGTTTCAGGTAATGGGCTGTTTCCGAAACAATGTTATTAAAACTGTCTCTCATTTCAGCAAGCCAAAAAATATACAGACCATATCGATTGAGCCTTGACTTCAGATTTGTATCAAACTCCAGCCTGACAGGCACATCGGAATCTGCGGTATCCAAAGTGCTACTGTCAAAAAACGACCGCGCGGTATCCATAACCGTGCTTATCTTCTTAAGCTCGCTCATGGCGTTTAGATAATCAGTGCCAAGCTTTTCGGCAATTACCTTCGCATCCTCATGCTGCTTAATCATGCCCTCGCTTGTCAGTTTGTGCTGCATCAGTTCTTTTGTCAGTTGAACGTGCACCCGCCACTCTGTCATGTGACTTGAAAGATTTACAAGAGTGGTGATCTCGTTTTCAATCAAATTTTGCTCCGTTGAATAACAATATTTTGCAAAAGGCGTAAGCGGTTTTTTCGCAGAAATCAGTTTTTCCGTAAGCAGATCATACTTCCTGTTAAGCGTCTGAATAATATCCTCCTGTTTTGCAACCTGACTCTGAATGTTCCGCATATATACATCGAAATCCGCTGCCTGAGACGCAACATCAACATTCGATCTCACGGTATCCAAAAGCTCTGAAAGCGCCGCAACCCTTCGCTCCAAAGCATTGATAGAATTTTTCTTTGAATCGATTGAAACCTCCAAAAGATTCATACGCGTAAAATAATACTCGTAAACCGCCTTCAGAAGCATCATATTCCACGTGTCTTCCGTGATATTGTCCGAATTTTCCAACCTGTCAAGATACAGGCGATACTTCTTCTCAAGGTCAAACTTCTGTTTTGTAAGCTTCGCGAGTTCCTTCTTCTCCTCCTCCATAAATTTACTGCGCGTCTCAAGCGTTGTTTTGCAACGCGCGGCAACACTTACCAACTGAAAATAAAACGTCGCGTCAAAAGGCGGTTTCTTTGAAAGAAACTGTCTGAGCGTATCATCGTCTATAATTGTAGTGTCATCGGCGCCGACAGCCTTTTGGCTGTAATAAGTATTCAAATACGAACTCGCGGCTCTCTCCAGCGCCAGTTCATACCTGACAATATCGGTGCGGGGAGCATTGTGCTGCCGCATAAGCGCGTCCTCAAAAGGAAACGTCTTTGCCAACTGATCTTTAAGTTCCCTTGCCCGCTCAAGAGGATGCTCCTGATAAGCCGTAAGTTTTTTCTCGTAATCCGCAAGCGACTCCGCGCGTGCAGAGCCGCAAAACAAAACGGCGGCAAAAAACATAAACGCAAACAATACAAGGCAGTTCCAAAATCTCTTCAAGGCGGTAACCCTCCGGAAAATTATTTGAACGGTTATATTATATATGTATAGAGAAAAAATATGCAACAAAAATTCAGAGGCAGCTTGCGCAAAATCTGTACAAGCTGCACAAGCTGCACATACGGGAAAAAATTCTTGATTTTTTATCTGCGCAGCCCCGTATAAAAACTGTCCTGTTAAACGCCTCCCAACCTGAGGGGTACCCCTCAGGTTATTGCCTATAACTCTCACGGCAAAATACGCGTTATTCGCAAATCAGGTATTTGCAGGCATCCGAACGTTTCAGCCGTTCAGAAAATACAGCTTATTACGCCAAAAAACACAAAAATTTCCGAAAACTTTTCGGAAATTTTTTATTATTTTTCCCTTTTCCCCCATGTTACAAATTTCTTATTCAGTG
>JAUNNW010000081.1 GCA_030531285.1 Synergistaceae bacterium
GTGGCTGTGTGGGGCGATTACGCGCAGAACGGACTTGTTTTCGGAAGGAACTACGATTACTGCGAATGGCTGAAAGATTTTGCAAAGGATTTTGTCTTTACCGCGTTTCATCCTGCTGACGGTTCTCTTGCGGCTCTTACGGCATCTTACGCAGGTGAAATATACGCTGTGAACGGCATAAACGAGAAAGGCATTTTCCTTGAACTTAACAATGCTTCGTATTCCGGCGGCAATCTGCTGTTTGAAAACAGAAAATTTGCCGCAGCGGAGCTTTTCAAGTGTTTGCTCGATAGTTCAACGCTTGACGAAGTGGACTCGTTTTTCCAAACAACAAAGGCTGACTTTGCGTACATGATAGGCGTCAGCGACGGACAGATAGCGCGCTGCTACGAGTGGCCGACTTTTGGCGTAAAACTGCGCAAAACACACACAAGACCGGGGCTTATAGTGCTTACAAACCACTTTACGGAGCCTTCGTGGGGACTGCCTCAGCCTGACGACGCAAAATCATTTTGCACGCGCGAGCGCCGCGACAATCTGCTGTCGCTTGCCAAGCATTTCAAAGGCTCAATAGACGTTGAGACAATGAAAGACATTATGGATACCAAGCTGGAAAGCGGCGGCTCCAAGTTTGATGCTACCGTTTATCAGCTTGTTGTTGAGCCGGGCAAATTTCTGATCTGGTTTAAGATTTCGGACGTTCAGGACTGGACGCTGCTTGACGCAAAACCGTTCCTGCGTCCCAGACAGGCATAGCTTTGGACAGAGAAGAACTTCTGCAGCTTATAAAAGATTTGGTAAATCTTCAGAGCGTTACCGAAAGCGCAGAGGAATCTTTGCCTGCGTTTTTTTTGCAAAGCCGTTTTCAGCAGCTTCCGTATTTTAAAGAGCACAGGGAAGCGCTGACGCTGATTGACACGCCGCTTGAGGGCTCAAAACACTCGCTTAAGGCGCTTGCGGCATTTGTACGCGCTGACTGCGGCACAAACCGTACAGTCCTGCTGATTTCCCATTTTGACGTTGTTTCTGCCGAATGCTACGGACAGCTTCAGCCGTTTGCTTTTGACTGCCAAACTCTCGGAGAAAAACTTGGAAATAAAGACGAAAACAGGCTGTACGGACGCGGTGTTATGGATATGAAGTCAGGCGTGGCGATTAACGCGTTGCTTGTCGAAGATTTCGCGAAGGATACTTCGATGTTTGACGTTAATATTCTGGCGCTGTTTGTCGGCGACGAGGAAAACAGCTCCGCAGGGGCAAGGGGCGTTCTGCCTTATGTTGCTGAACTCAGGAAAAAATACGGACTGGATTATCTCTGTGCAGTAGATACGGAGCCGGGGGAAGCGGGCTGTACCGATCAAAATGGCGCAATGATATATCTCGGCACTCTCGGCAAGCTTATGCCCGCATTTTACGCGCACGGCGTATCCGAACACGTAAACGCCTGTTACAAAGGTTTTTCGGCGGCGCTTGCGGTCGCAAAAATAATTGCGCGCGCCGAGTGCAGCGCTGCGCTTGCAGACCCTGCGGAGGATTTTTGCGAAACCTCATGGATATGTCTCGATGCGAAAACCATGCGCGACAATTACAGCGTGACGCTTCCTGACAGGGCTTACGCGTATTTTAACTGCTTCGTTACGAATGACACGCCGGAAACACTGCTTTTGAAAATGAAGCTGACAGCGGCAAACGCGCTGAAAGAATGTTCCGAACAGCTTGAACGCTCTTGCCTGCAGCTGAGAAACATCGGCTACAAGGGTGCTGCTTTTGTGCCTCCGGCAGCGCGCGTAATGACGCTTGCCGAACTTGAAACCGCAGCAAGGAACAAAGTCGGCGGCAGTTTTGACGGCATTATGAAGGAATTTATAAATTCGCTGCCGGCAGGCGATATGAGGTTAAGAGGCATTAGTATTGTTGACAGGCTTGCTTTGCTTGCAGATATAGATGAACCTTATGTGGTGTGCTTCTTCCTGCCTCCGTGGCTTCCGGCAAGAAGCGATTATACCGGCGGCGCAAGGGAGGAAAGTGTTCTTGCCGCTGCCCGCGGCCTGATTAAAAAGGCGGCTGAAAAATACGATACGGAACTTAAAGAAATACGCTGGTTTGCGGGGCTGTGCGATTTGAGTTATGCGGGCGCGGCTTTGTCGCCTGAAGACGCTGAAAGCTACAAAAACAATCTGCCCGGCGGAGACGCGGTGTACAAGATGCCGATTGATGCCATGCTTCAGCTGGGAATGCCTGTTGCAAATCTCGGCCCTTCGGGCGAAAATCCGCACAGGAAAGACGAGTATCTGAATCTGCACTATTCGCTTGATATACTGCCGCAGCTTCTTAATGAATTTATAGCTGAGCTGTCGCAGAACGTAAAATAAAAACAAAGGAGCAGGATATTTATGCTGGACGACGAAGTCCGATTACGGCAGGCAACGACTGAAGACGCAGAGGAAATCAGGGACGTTGCATGGCAGTCCATGGAGTACCTGGAGCTTGACGCTGACGAAATGAACGAATTTCGGGAAATACTTGACATCAGCCCGTCTCTTATTGAAAACAACGTTGCATACGCAGCGGAGAACTCGGAAACAGAAGAAATTTTAGGATTTTACATCATTGAACGCAGCGGGGAAGAATTTCTGCTCAGGTATCTCTGTGTTTCGCCGGATTATATGGGCACAGGCATAGGAGAAACGCTTTTCCTGAACGCCTGTGAAATGGCGGAAGAGGCAGGAGCGGAAAAACTGCATATTTTATGCCACAAAAACAATATGGAATTTTACGCCGAAATGGGTGCGGAGCAGTGCGGTGAATACACCGTTGAAATAAACGGAAGAAACGCAGTTTTTCAGAAGCTTCAGCTGAAGCTCTGCTCGGAAGACTAAACAGCACGGGATAAAATTATGGAACTGGCAGGAATTATTGACCATACAAACCTTCAGCCGGACGCGGCGGAGAATGACATCAGACAGCTTTGCGCCGAAGCGCGGCAGCGCCGTTTTGCTTCCGTATGCGTTAACCCGTGCAACGTCAGGCTTGCCGCAAAAGAACTTGAAGGCAGCGGCGTGAAGGTCTGCTCCGTCTGCGGTTTTCCTCTCGGCGCCAATGCTTCGGAAACGAAAGTTTTTGAGGCTGAAAAAGCTTTCAAAGACGGAGCGTCGGAAATAGACATGGTTATAAACGTTGGAAAACTCAAAGATGGAAACGACGAATACGTGCTGAACGAGATAAAGGCTGTAACCGAAGCGGTTCCGCAGGCGGTTGTTAAGGTGATTATAGAGACCTGCCTGCTGACGCGCGAAGAAAAAATAAGGGCGTGCAGACTTGTGAAACAGGCAGGAGCTGCCTATGCCAAAACTTCAACCGGTTTTTCAAAAAGCGGAGCGACAGCCGAAGACGTGCGGCTCATGCGCGAAACGCTCGGCGAAGATTTCGGCATAAAGGCGGCAGGGGGAATACGCAGCCGCAGCTTTGCCGAGGAACTTGTCAGGGCGGGCGCGGACAGAATCGGCGCGTCAAAATCAGTTGAAATCTGCGAGGGTTAATTACAGTCTGTAAGCAAAAAGCCTCACCCTCCTCATAATTCATTTTTCTGTGAAACAACATTTTGCCGGCACGCATACTGCCGGCGCTTTTTGTTTAGATTTCATCGATATTCTTAAATTGTATAGCATTATCTGAAAATTATGTATATATTGTAAAATGAAGGTTTTTTACAATTTGCTCTTGAAATTGTCAGACTATTGTGTATAATCTGTTGTCAAGAAATCAAAAGAGCCTGTTATGGTTGTCTGCAACACGTGTCAGAATTGTCAGACAATTGGCACGGTGTAACGGAAGGAAGATTTTTGTGGCAGAAGAAACAAAAAAAACTGCTGACAACGAAGGAACAATAGACGTCAGCAAACTTATGAGAAAATATGATACGGAAGCCCGCTACAGGCTGCTTGCAGGCTGGGCTGCGCTTTTGATAACGGTCATCGCCGTGGCAATGTCCTGTTTCCATTTCTATACGTCCGGTTTCGGACAGCTTATAGCTCAAAAACAGGGAGCGATGCATCTCGCGTTCACGCTTGCGCTCGTGTTTCTTCTCTATCCTGCAAGCCAGAAGCATTGCAGCCATCACAAAATCGCATGGTATGATTACGTTTTTGCAGCGCTTGCCGCCGGTTCTGCGCTGTACATAGTATTTTTCTTTGAAGATATCGCACTCCGTGCAGGAATGCCTTCAACGCTTGACCTTGCAATGGGCTTTCTTATGATTGCGGCACTGCTTGAGGCAACGCGCCGCGTTTCCAATCCGGTGCTTCCTGCTTTGGCGGTAATTGCGCTGCTTTACTGCTATTTCGGCAGATATATGCCTGAACTTATCCAGCACAGGGGGTTCACCGTAAGACGCATAATCAACCATATGTATCTGGGGACAGAAGGCATTTTCGGGATGCCTCTGCAGGTTTCCTCAACCTTTGTTTTCATGTTTATACTTTTCGGCGCTGTGCTTGAAAAAACCGGGCTTGGAAAATTCATCATCGACCTTTCAATGGCGCTTGCAGGCTGGTCTGCAGGAGGCCCCGCAAAGGTTGCCGTAGTCAGCTCAGGCTTGATGGGAACAGTTTCAGGCTCTTCCGTTGCCAACGTTTGCACGACAGGTATGTTCACAATACCTCTTATGAAAAGCGTAGGCTATGAGCCGAAATTTGCAGGCGCCGTTGAAGCCGTGGCATCCACGGGGGGACAGATAATGCCGCCTGTTATGGGCGCAGGTGCCTTTATAATGGCTGAACTTCTCGGCGTGCCGTATCTCGAAGTGGCTCTTGCTGCTACGGTTCCCGCACTGCTTTACTATTTTGCCGTTATGGTGCAGGTGCATTTTGAAGCCACACGTCTCGGACTTAAAGGCATTCCTTTTTCTCAGCTTCCGTCGGCTTGGGCGCTGCTTAAGAAAAAAGGCTATCTGCTGCTTCCGCTTATAGCGATAGTTTATCTGCTCGTAACAGGCTACACGCCGCTTATGGCAGCGTTTTGGGGTATTATTATCAGTTTTGTCCTTTCGTGGCTCAGCAAAGATACGAGACTTACTCCGTCGCGGCTCAAAGAAGCGTTTGAAACCGGCGCAAGAGGCTCTGTAAGCGTAGCCTGCGCATGCGCCACTGTCGGAATAATTGTCGGAATGAGCACTCTTACGGGGCTTGCCTTAAGAATTGCCAACGCAATAGTTTCGCTTGCCGGCGGAAATCTCTTTTTAACGCTTATCTTCACAATGATAACAAGCATTCTGCTTGGAACAGGCCTGCCGACAACCGCAAACTTTATAATAACGAGCGCAATGGCTGCCCCTGCTCTTCTGCAGCTCGGCATACCGCCGAAAGCGGCATATATGTTCGTGTTCTATTTCGGAATTGCGGCAGACCTCACACCGCCTGTTGCCCTTGCAGCCTATGCAGGTTCAGGTATTGCAGGGTCTGACCCCATGAAAACAGGCTTTACTGCATTCAAGCTTGCGCTTGCCGGTTTTTTGGTTCCGTTTGTGTACGTCTACAACCCGATGCTGCTCTTTATTGACGCTCAGTTTGTACCTATGCTTCAGGCAGTCGTAACGGCGCTTATCGGAGTATTTCTGCTCGCAATGGCTACAATCGGCTATTACAAAGCCAAACTTTCACTGCCGCTTCGCGCAGTTGCTTTGGGAGGAGCCATGATGCTTCTGGTGCCCGGCACCCGTACAGACATGGCGGGAATGGCGATACTTACAGCCATATACCTTATCCAGCGTTACAAGTCAAAAACCGTAATTGCGGTTAAATAAAAAGGCAGATTTTAAGCCTTAACAGGGAGGAAAACACAATGAAAAAAGCAAAAGCAATATTCATGGCAACACTGCTTGCAGCATCAGTTCTCTGCTCAAGCGCGGCATTCGCAGCTCCGACGTACATGTCAATAGCGACAGGCGGCACAAGCGGCACCTACTACGCAGTCGGCGGCGCTCTTGCCGAAGCAGTATCAAAAGAAGGCAAAATCAAAGCAACGGCAGAAACAGGCAACGCATCAATCGCAAACGCAAACCTTGTCAATAACGGTGAAATTGAAATAGCCTTCGTGCAGAACGACATAGCCGCATGGGGCGCCAAAGGCGAACTTATGTTTGCAGGCAAACCGCTCAAAAACATTCGCGCCGTAGCGTCGCTCTATCCTGAACACATTCAGTTTATAATCGCCAAAAACGCGAAAATCAAAACGATTAACGACTTCAAAGGCAAAAGAGTGGGAACAGGTGCGCCCGGAAGCGGAGTGGAAGGCGATATGCTTGCGGTTTTGAACGCAGCCGGAATTAACATTAAAGACCTCAAGGCAAACCCGCTTGACTTTGCCCAGACATCAGCGCGCTTCAAAGACAATCAGATAGACGCGGGACTTGTCGTTGCAGGATACCCCACAGCTTCAATAATGGATCTTACGACGTCAAAAGACGTTGATCTTCTGAACTTTGACAAGGCGTTCCTTGACAAACTTCACAAAAAATATCCGTTCTTCATTGCAAGCAA
>JAUNNW010000082.1 GCA_030531285.1 Synergistaceae bacterium
GGAAGCGGCGGAATGATACTGAAACCGGAGCCTCTTGAAAGAGCGCTTAAAAGCGTTTCAAAAGAAGGCAGACCGTTCGTAGTTTATCCGTCGCCGCAGGGAACGACGCTCTATCAGGAACTCGTTGAAGAGCTTTCCCGCAAGGAACATCTTGCCATAGCCTGCGGACATTACGAAGGCGTTGACGAGCGGTTCACGCAGAAATACGTCGATATGGAGATTTCCCTCGGCGATTTTGTCCTTACAGGCGGTGAAATGCCTGCGATGGCAATAACCGACTCGGTTGCGCGGCTTATTCCCGGAGTAGTCGGAAGCAGTTCTTCGGTTGAAAACGATTCCTTCTACGACGGAATGCTTGACACTCCGCACTATACGAGACCTGCCGAATGGCAGGGCGAAAAAGTGCCGGAAGTTCTGCTTAGCGGAAACAATGCCGCCATTGAAAAATGGCGCGGCAGACAATCCGTTGAAAGAACCTTGAAAAGACGTCCTGACATTGTCGGAAGAGCGGGGCTGACGCCATGGCTCTCCGGAGGCAGTTACGTAATGGAGCTGCACTATCCGGTACTCGGCAAAGACGGCGAAAAAACGTCAACCGCGATAACAGGCATGGACATTCACGACATTGCTCGTGCGTGCAGAACCTACGGCATAAAAAAATATCTGCTGGTAACGCCTCTTGCGTCTCAAAGAGAAATGGCGCGGCGCATCATTACTCACTGGACGGAAGGCTGGGGCGCGTCGCACAACCCCGACAGGGCGGAAGCGTTCAGCAGAATTAAAATTTTTGCCTCTGCGGAAAAAGCATGTGACTGGATTCGCGAAAAAGAAAAATGCAAGCCGTTCAAAATCGCTACAACTGCTAAACAGAGCGCAAACGCCGTTCACTGGCTGACGCTCAAACGGGAAATACTTGAAAAAGAACTCCGCCCCGTATTTATTTTCGGAACAGGCTGGGGACTTCACAAGGAAATCCTTAACACGGCTGATGCGATAATGACCCCGATAGAAGGCGGAGATGACGGCTGGAACCATCTTTCCGTAAGAAGTGCTGTCAGCATAACGCTTGACAGATTCTTCGGCAAAAGATAAAACTGACTGCATTTCAGACAGACAAACAGAATTTAAACTTGTCAGATTCCATGCCGGTACAATAACCGGCCGCTGGAAACAAGATTACGCAAGGAGGGAAAACAGATGATAGACCCCAGAATAGCTCTCGTTGAAAAGAAATTCCAGAAAGCTGAAGGAACACTTCCTGAATTCCGTTCAGGAGACACCGTTAAGGTCAGTGTCAAAGTTAAAGAAGGCGAACGCGAACGTATTCAGGTTTTTGAAGGCGTAGTTATCAGCAAAATGCACGGCGGACTTCGCGAAAGTTTCGTGGTACGCAAAATATCAAACGGCATAGGCGTAGAAAGAATATTCCCTGTCAACTGCCCGACAGTCGACAAAATCGAAGTCGTACGCTGTGGTAAGGTCCGCAGAGCAAAGCTTTACTATCTCCGCAAACTCAGCGGCAAAGCAGCTCGTATCAAAGAACGCCGCGATTTTTCAGAAAAATAAAAAAATCGCTTGACGTAGTACGCTTTATTGCGTATAATGTTTAGGTTCGCCGGGGTGGTGGAATTGGTAGACACGCACGTTTGAGGGGCGTGTGGGGAGACCCTTACGAGTTCGATTCTCGTCTCCGGCACCATTTTAAACCCTCTGAGAGGTTCGCAAGAACCTCTCATTTTTTTATTACGTGTCATATACAAAAATGGTATTTTCAGAAAAACAGGTTGCCATCCAAGACAGTTTTGTCGTTTTTGTAAATGTAGGGGCAAGAGACATTTTATATGCCTTGCTTGCTGGCGAACTCCTGAACGTTCGGGGACTTGCGGAGGTCTCAGACTGAAATTTCAATCAAACGAACGTTTAATTCCGCGAAGTCTGCCAGCCCCGACAAAAAATAAAAATCGCATTCGCGTTTGCGTAATCCCGTTTTCAGGGCTGCGACAAATAATCAGCTTACCGGCACGCCTCCGCCTGACCAGCGGGGGCAAATTTTTGTCTTTACAGGAAAAACCCCTGATGACCAATCAGGGGCTTACCTCGTCCAATGAACACGGTTCTCATAGCCATTGTGTTGCTTACGAAACAAATTATATACCATTGTCTGCCGTTGTTAACTATCGTTTATGCGCCGCCTGACGGCTTTGTGACGAAGGTTTGTGACGAATGTGACGAATTTTTGCTCTTATCTCTTGTATTTGGTTCTCTATGGGTTAAAATAATTGCATAATAAAAGACAGGAGTGGCGTGAAATGAAAATTCTTGCGGTCAACGGCAGCCCACGCAAGGGCTGGAACACCTCGCAAATGCTTGAAAGCGCGCTGAAGGGGGCAGCTTCTTTAGGCGCGGAGACAGAGATGGTTAATCTTTACGAGCTTGAGCCTTTTACGGGGTGTCGCAGTTGTTTTGCGTGCAAGTATAACAATGAATCGTGCTACGGAAAATGCGGCTGGCAGGACGGGCTTACGCCGCTGCTTGAAAAAATCAAGACGGTTGACGCGTTTGTGCTTGGCTCTCCCGTGTATCTTTCCGACGTTTCAAGCGGTGTCCGCGCGCTGCTTGAAAGAATGATTTTCCCCGTTCTCCAGTACACGAACGACAGAAAGAGCCTTTTTACCGGAAAAATCGCCTGCGGACTTGTGCTGACAATGAACGTGCCGCGTCACATGATGGTGCGTATGCACTATAATCGTCCTGACGGCCCTCTATGCATGGCGCAGCGTTTCCTTGGACATTATTACGGAAGCTGCGAAATGCTTTGCGCGTGCGATACGTATCAGTTTGACAACTATGCGGATTACGTGTGTACCATGTTTGACGCAGGGCATAAGGCGGAGATGCGCGAGAAACAGTTCCCGAAAGATCTGCAGAAGGCGTTTGATTTTGGCAAGTTGCTGATAAGTCAAGCGGAGAAACATCATAAATAGTTTATGAGCGGGCTTTATACGTATTTCAGAATATCGGAAGCGGCAGAAAAGCTTGCTGCCCTGTATGGCAAACACGGGCAGAAGGTGTTTTTCCTTGTGCCGGCAACACTGGACAAGGATACTTTGACAGACCTTATAACCGGCGGCAAAGCTGTTTTCGGCGAGCGTCCGGTTATCATGACAATCGGCGAGTTATACAAAACTATTGAAAAGGACGATAAATCACTTCGTGTTATCGACCCTCCCGACCATAAGCTGATACTGAAATATCTTGTTGAGGAATACAAAAACGAAAACGACGGCAGAAAATTTCCTGCCGGCATGGAGCATGCGGGTTTTGTCACGCTGCTGTCCGACAATATTCATATCCTGATAAAAGAGGGCATTTCACCTGAGTTGTTATATGCCAAGCTTGCTGACGGATTTGACGGCGAAGACGATCTGTCACCCGAAGAAATTTTGTACGGTTTGTACAGAAAATATACTGACTATTTGGACAAAAACGGCCTCGCAGACGCAATTCAGATACCGGATAAACTCAGGCAACGGCTTGTTTCCGACAGCAGTCTGTTAAAAGACAGGATTCTTGCCGTCGTCGGTTTCAGCACCTTTACCGGAAATCAGCTCAAGCTGTTTGAGCAGCTTGGCAAAATGTGCGGCTGCGTCTATTTTATGCCGCGTACGGGAATGACCGCCAAGGGTTTCCGCGGCGGAATTCAGCAGCTTTCGCATTTTGACGGAATGTCTGAGCCGCAGCCATGCGAAAAAAAAGTCAGTCCGCTGAAAATAATGAAACTTGAAGCGGGCAATACGAATCTTGAATATATGGCTGCTGCCCGTGAGCTTGCGCTTTGGAGGCTCGGCAGGGGAAGACTTGCCGAAAGCTTTGGCGGGCTTTCCGATTTCGGGCAGATTGGCATACTTTCCTCGCCGCAGACGCTTGACAGCGTTGAAAACGAACTGCGCCGTTACAACATACCGTACAATGTTGTTTTGCGCGGCACTGTGCTGGACACACCCTTAGGCAGACTGCCGCAGCTGATATGGAACGCCTGCGTTTCGCAGTGGGACACAAGGGAAACAGCTGCGCTGCTTTCCGAGCCGCTGCTTTCGCCGGACGGTTTTGACAGAAGAAAATATCTGCTGCTTTTCCCGAGAGGAGAAGAAAACTGGCATAAGGTTCTGAAAAACGATGGAGAAGCGCTTGACCTTTTCGGCAGACTGGCGGATTTCTGCCGCGCTGTCAAAAAGAAAAATTCTCCCGTTCAGCTTTTGTCGCTCTGGAAAACCTTCCTTGAAACGCTTAACGCGCAGTCATCAGCTTCAAAGCTTGTCGAAAACAATGCAGAATATGACTACACCGTTAAAAACATATCACTTGCGCTGCATGAGCTGGATAAAAAAATTGCGGCGCTGCAGACCGTGGACAAAAACATCGGCGAAGCCTCAAAAGTTGTTTTTGAAGGCGGCGATGCGATAAATTTTCTGCTTGACTGGGCATCAACAGCCACGCTTTCAATACAGCTTCCGCAGAAAAATTGTGTAACGCTCTACGGCAAAGCGCCCGCCACATTTGAACAGCACGATTTTTGGATTATGACAGACATTGACGCGAAAAGCTGGCCGGGTACGCTGCGCGATTCTCCGCTTCTGCGCAGGGAACAGCTTGCCATAGTCAACTGCAGGGATGAAACCGCCGCTGAAAAAAATCTCAAAACAGAACATATTCCCACGCTCTCCGAACAGCGCGAACAGAAAGAACTGCTGCTTCGCAGACTGCTTGCCACGGCAAAAAAAGGTGCCGTTATTGCACGTTCACTCACGGACGAAAACGGAAGACCTCTCGGAGAATCCGTGTTTGTTCCGCGGCTTTTTGACAAAACACGAACGTATTTTTCGCAGGCGTCTGGGGAGCCTCTTGTCTACACGCTTATCAACGCGCTTCCGCAGGACGGAGACGACTGGTTTGAGGCTGCCGAGATTCCTGAAAATATGACAAAAACAGAACGCGGCAAATTCCCGAGAAGTGCAATATATCGTCCGGAGGAACTTGTCGTTTCACTCAGTAAACTGGACGACTGGCTGAAATGCCCGTATCTTTACTGGTGCAGAAAAGCAGGTCTGCAGCCTTGGAATGACAGCGCTTTTGATAAGCTTTCCGCAGGAAACCTGAACCACAAACTTTGGGAAGGCTACTGGAAACAGCCGAAAGAATGGGGATCCCTTACCGGCTACGTGGAGGCGAACTGGGAAAACGAAGCAGTACGCGCCGAATATCCTGCCCTGTCCTCACAGAGACTGAAACGCCGCGAAACACTTATGAAACAGCAGGCTTTGTCGCTTGCCGCGCTTCAGGATGCCATAGAGGCAAAAGCGAAAGCACACAACAGAACAAAAGTTGAAATCGAAACGGACTTGAAAGGCAAAAACGGCTGTGACTTTGAAATAGACGGCGTAAAATTCCGCGGTAAATTTGACAGACTCGACGTGTACTCAGACAATAAAGCTGTAATTCTTGACTACAAACTCGGTACCGCCGAAAAACACGAAAACGATCTGCAGCTTGCGGCATATGCGTATCTTCTGACAAAACTGCGTGGACTGGAAATAGCCGGTTTCGGCTGGCTGGGACATGCAGACGGAAAACTCCGCGGATGTTTTACCGAAGATATGCAGCAGATTTACATTTTGTCGGATGAAATGAAAGGCAGAACGGCACTTTGCAAAAAGATAACCCCCGAAGGGCAGATTGCCAAAGCGGAAGAAGCTCTGAATAAAATAGCTGAAGCAGTCAGACAGGGCAGCTTTGAAGCAAATTATGCCGCGAAAGAGGGCAGCGGAAGCCTGTGTCAGAGATGTGTCTATCAGACGCTCTGCCGCAGGCGTGAAGATCCGTATTATTCGGAAGCAAGCGAAGAAAGCGTGGAGGAAGAGGCATGAACTGGCAGGAATTTCTAATGCAGAAAAGTACCGGCAAACAAAAGGCAGCGATTGTCTCAAAGCAGCCTCTGACGGTTGTGAGCGCCGGCGCCGGCGCCGGAAAAACGCAGACGCTTGCACAGCGTTTCGCCTATCTTCTTGCTTCGGACGAAAACTGCGAAGCGCAGCAGATTTTGGTGCTGACCTTTACCGAAAAAGCCGCGCAGGAAATGCGCGGGAGAATAGAGGGGCAGCTGAGAGCGCTCTACGCAGAATATCCTGACGAACTGCCGTTTCTGAAAGACAGAATAGAGGCCCTTGAGGATGCAGACATAGCAACGATACATTCCTTTGCGATGAAAATTACGCGCGAAGCAGGGCTTTCACTTGACATTGACCCTGCCTTTTCGTTAGCCTCTGCGCCGTTTGAGGATCTTTTCTGGGAAGAATTTGCCCGTGCGCTGGACGAACTTTCGCTGCATAAGATAAAACAGCTTGCCGGTGAAGACGATCTTTGGAAAAAACGTGCGGAAGAACTTTTCGGCAGCGCTGTTTTCCAAAATATGCTGAACGAATATACACCGGACGCGCTTGCCGAAGCTTGCAGAAAAGCCGTATCCGTCTA
>JAUNNW010000083.1 GCA_030531285.1 Synergistaceae bacterium
GGTTATTCAGGCAGTACTTTTTCATTGCAAAAGGCACAGGCGTTTACAATAAAAAGTGCAGGCAACGCTTTTTCGGCGGTATTAAAAAATCACCGTTGACCGGTGATTTTAAATTTTCGTACTTTATATACTCAGCACGCTCAGCAGTTTCATGTCGCTGTCGCTGATTTCGTGCTTTTCTTTCCATGCTCTTTCAAGCGGAGAAAATTCGACAGAACCGTTCACCATGCCTGCCATAAAACCGCTTTCGCCGTTGATTAATCCCTGAACTGCGCCAGCTCCAAGACGCGCTGCCATCGAAGCATCGGTGCAGGTTGGATGACCTCCGCGAAGCAAATGCCCCAAAACGACAACGCGCGGGTCATAATCTTCCTTTCCTTTCAATTCATCGCACAGTTTCTGCGCAGAGCAGGCGCCTTCTGCCGTAATAATTATGGAGTGGGTTTTTCCGCGTTCTCTCGCGTAGCGGAGTTTCGTGCGGATATGGTCAATATCAAGCGGTTTTTCAGGAATGGCGATGTACTCCGCTCCGCAGGCAATGCCCGTTTGCAGGGCAATAAAACCCGCGTTTCTGCCCATAACTTCCACAATAAAAAGCCTGTCGTGGCTTGACGCGGTATCACGCAGACGCGCGACGCACTCAAGCGCCGTGTTGCAGGCGGTATCAAAACCTATGGTAAAATCCGTACCTCCCATGTCATTGTCAATCGTTGCGGGAACACCGGCGACAGGAAAGCCCTTGTCCGCAATGCCTTTTGCGCCGTGAAAAGAGCCGTCTCCGCCTATTACCACAAGCGCGTCCATACCGTTTTTTCTTAAAATTTCAACGCCTCTGTCAATTCCTTCAGGCTTCATAAACTCCATACAGCGCGCCGTACGGAGAATTGTCCCGCCGTGCAGCAGAATACCGCCTACGGAACCTTTTGACATAGGGATAAAATCACCGTTAAGCAGCCCCTGATAGCCGTTCATTATACCGACGGCTTCCATATTATTGTAAAGAGCGGTGCGCACAACCGAACGAATTGCCGCGTTCATTCCCGGGGCATCTCCGCCGCTTGTCAAAACAGCAAGTTTCTTAATCATACACAACCTCCTGAACTTTATTTTCCAAACAATTCTATCACAAGAAATTCAAGTTCGTGCCAGCCGTTTGAGGTGCCTGATTTTTCTCCCGCGTTCAGGCGCAATATTCCAACGAGAAAACGAAAAAGAGCGCGGAACCCAAATCGTCTTGCCGCTGACTGGGCAAGTCTCCACGCATAGTCGCGCGCACCGAAAGCATTTTTAAAATGTTCAGCCATGCGGGGAAACGCCGCTCCGTAAAAGGCAAGGCGGAAGCGGTTGTGAAGGGCAGAAGTCAGCTTTATAAGGTCGCCTGACTGAGCCGTTCTCTCCATTGCTGCCAGACTTTTCACAACTGCAGTACTGTCTCCGTTGCATATTCCGTCAAGAAGACGCAGCAGATTTTTGCTTCCGTCGTCAAGGCAGAAATTTTCCACGTCTTCCGCAGATACGATCTTTCCGCCCTTAAGCGCTGCAAGAGTTACAAGCTGTCCTCGTATTTCTTCAGGATCTTCGACCAGCTCAACCATCAAAGCGGCGGCATCCCGTGCAAGAGCAAGGTTCATATTCCGCGCAAGGTTTTCAACCCACTGCTGCCTTTCCCTCGGCCAGCGCGGATATGCGGCAGGCTTCAGCACGGTGCATTTGCCGAGTATTTCTTTCGGAATAAGTTTGGACGGCTCATTTTCATAGACAAGAACGATGACAACAGGGGAATCTTTCTGCACCATTGGAGAAAACTGCTCCGGCAGGACGCCCAGACTTTCGGCTTCTTCTACTATAATGAAACGGTTTTCATCAAAAAGTCCGCCGGACATATTGTCGGAGAGCAGAGACTGCCACTCTCCGCCTTCAAGTCTGGCGGACATTGCATATCCTTTCTGTTCCAGTTCTTTCGCTGTTTCCTCAAGCAGACGCCTCTGCGAGGTGCCTGACGCGACAACAAGCCGGAGTTCCGGCATCAGCCTTTCACCACGACATTTACAAGCCTTCCCGGAACAGCAATAACCTTGACTATTTCTTTTCCTTCAAGACGTGACTGTGTTTCAGGACGCGACATAATTTCTTTTTCAAGATCTTCCTTTGAGAGTCCTTCCGCAACCTTGAACTGTTCACGCAACTTGCCGTTCACTTGAAGAACTATCGTTACTTCGTCCTGCACAAGCGCTGTCTCATCAACTTCAAACCAGCTTTCCGCAGAGAGGAAAGTGTCGTTGCCGATAAGGTGCCATAACTCTTCCGTAATATGCGGCGCAAACGGGCAGAGGCAGAGAAGCAGCGTCTCCACGCCTTCGCGCATTACAGCGTTGTCCTGAGCGTTTTCAGGCTTGAAGGAAACAAGCGCGTTCGTAAGCTCCATAAGTCTCGCAACCGCCGTGTTGAACTGGCGTTCGTCGCGAATATCCTTCGTAACTCTGTCAAGCGTGCTGTGTATCGTGCGTTTCAAGTCGCGCGCGGCAGACGATTTAAGCTCTGAAAGTTTGAATCTTCCGCTTCCGGCAGCCTTAAGAGCGTCAAGGTTCGTTTCAACAAGCCTCCACACGCGGCTGAGGAAACGGAAGGTTCCTTCAACGCCTCTGTCCGACCAGTCAAGGTCTTTTTCCGGCGGCGCTGCAAAAAGTATGAACAGACGCGCCGTATCCGCGCCGTATTTCTTGATAATTTCGTCAGGATCAACAACGTTGCCGACGGATTTTGACATCTTTGTTCCGTCCTTGATAACCATGCCCTGCGTAAGCAGGCGGTCAAACGGCTCACGCATATCCTTAGGCAGCATGCCAAGATCCGCAAGCACCTTTGTAAAGAAACGGGCATAGATGAGGTGCAGGCAGGCATGTTCAATACCGCCTATGTACTGGTCAACCGTCATCCAGTATTTCTCGTCTTCAATGTCAAACGCCTTATCTTCATTCCACGGCGACGCGTAGCGGATAAAATACCAAGACGAATCGTAGAACGTATCCATAGTATCCGTTTCGCGGCGGGCATGACCTCCGCAGTGCGGGCAGGTGGTATTCACCCAGTCTTCGCGCGTAACAAGCGGATTGCTTCCGTTTTTCGGAATTTCAACGTCAAGCGGCAGTTCAACAGGCAGCTGATCTTCGGGAACAGGAACCACGCCGCATTTGTCGCAATATACGACAGGAATCGGTGTTCCCCAGTAACGCTGGCGGGAAATAAGCCAGTCGCGCAGGCGGAACTGTGTTTCGCGTTTTCCTATGCCCTTGTTTTCTATCCATTCGGCAAATTTCTTCTTTGCCTCCGCCGTTTCAAATCCGTCAAATTCCTCTGAATTGCAGGAAATGCCGTAGGCTGGGACGGCTTCCGTCATCGTGCTTCCATCGGGAATTTCGCCGTCCTTCGGGCGGACAACGGCGATGACCGGTATGTCATATTTTCTTGCGAAATCAAAGTCGCGCTGGTCGTGCGCGGGAACACCCATAACAACGCCTGTGCCATAATCTGTGAGAACGTAGTCCGCAATCCATATCGGAGCTTTTTTGCCGTTAAACGGATTGACTGCGTAAAAACCAGTAAACATTCCTTCTTTGTCAACGCCAACAGCCTCGCGGTCAATATTGCTCCTGTTGATAATCTTTTTGGCAAAGGCGCGGAGCGCTTCGCCCTGTTCGCCGCCGACGCGTTTCGCAAATTCTTCAACAAACGGATGTTCTGCCGCAAGCGCGACAAACGTTACGCCGTAAATTGTGTCAATACGCGTTGTATAAGCTTCAAAATTGAGATCTGTATCGGCAATATCCATCGTAAAGCGAACACCTTCCGACCTGCCAATCCAGTTTTTCTGCATTGTAAGAACTCTCTCAGGCCAGCCCTTGAGATCGTCAAGGCACTTGACAAGCTCGTCGGCGTAGTCTGTTATGCGAATGAACCACTGGTCAAGCCCGCGCTTTGTAACAGGATTTCCGCAACGCCAGCACACCCCGTTTTCGACCTGCTCGTTCGCAAGCACAGTCTTGCACGTATCGCACCAGTTGACCGGCGCATGCTTGCGATAGACAAGCCCCTTTTCATACATTTTGAGGAAAATCTGCTGGTTCCATTTGTAGTATTCCGGCTTGCAGGTAAGCACAAGGCGCCGCCAGTCATAACTGTATCCAACAGCCTTGAGCTGGTCTATCATGTGCTCTATGTTTGCCATTGTCCACTTTGAAGGGGCAATACCGTGTTTGATTGCGGCATTTTCTGCCGGCATACCAAAAGAATCAAAGCCGATAGGGTGGATAACGTTATAGCCGTGCATCTTGAGGAAACGGGCTATGATATCCCCAATCGAATAGTTGCGAAGATGTCCCATGTGGAGCGCACCGCTCGGATACGGAAACATTTCGAGACAGTAGAATTTCTTTTTTGAAGAATCGGTTTCCACGTTGAAAATACCGGCTTCCGTCCATTTCTGCTGCCATTTTTTTTCTATTGCGCCAAAATCGTAGGGCATTGCTCTCTCCTCCGCAGTAACAGGTTCAAATTTATGAGAGACAATTATACCCTCTTCGCAACAGGCTATCAAGAGTGTATAATTTGGACGGCATTAAATTCATTCATACAAATCAGGGTGGTGTACTTTCATGCTTGAACTTGACAAGGAAAATTGCACAGCTGAGGTGCTTGAAGAAACGGCAATGCCTGTGGCGGTCGATTTTTGGGCACCGACCTGCCCCGACTGCATGGCATTGCTTCCGGCATACGAACAGTTTGCCAAACAGTACGGCAGCAAAATCAAATTCACAAAACTTGACTGCTCGAAAAAACGCAGCACAGCAATGAAATTCCGCGTTATGAGCATGCCGGCGTTTTTGTTTTACAAGAACGGCAAAGAAATAAAACGGCTCGGCAGAGGCATTAAAGCGGAAGAAATCGAAGCGGCAATAAAAGAACTGCTTTAAATCCGGACAAAGGGGAGTCAGACCTTGGAAAAACTTGAAAAAAAAGACAATTTTGCAGCATTGCTGCCAATCGGCATATTCATCGTGTTTTATCTCGGACTCGGATTTTTGTACGAATACGGGCTGAAACTTGAACTTGGGTTTTACAAAGTTCCCGTCGCAGTCGCCTTTCTTATTGCGCTTGCCGTCGCCTGCCTGCAAAACAAGGCTCTTTCGTTTGACGAAAAACTCACGCTTATGGGCAAAGGCATAGGCGACAAAGATATTGTTACAATGATTTTAATCTTCCTTGCCGCCGGCGTCTTTGTCGGAGTTGTGGGAAGAAGCAGCGCGGAAAGCGTAGCCTATTTCGTGCTGTCGCTCATACCAACGCGCTTTGCGGTAGTAATTCTCTTTGTTGTTGCATGCTTCATCTCGCTTTCCATGGGCACGTCAGTTGGAACAATCAGCCTTATAACCCCCATAGCCGTCGCGATAGGCAAAGCCTCCGGCTTCGACCTCCCCATCTGCGTAGGCGCGGTTGTCGGAGGGGCAATGTTCGGGGACAACCTTTCGTTTATATCGGACACGACGATCGCCGCCTGCAACGGACAGGGCTGCGAAATGAAAGACAAATTCCGCGAAAACTTCACGATAGCATTGCCGGCTGCTATCGCAACGCTTGTATGTCTCTACTTCGTGTCACTCAAATATGACGTATCAGGATATATCCAGCACGATTACAACCTGATACAGATAATCCCCTATCTGCTCGTTCTTCTCGGCGGAATAATAGGGTTTAACGTATTCATCATACTGCTTGCAGGCATAGTAACAGGTTCGGCAATCATGCTCTGCACGGGGTCAACGCAGGCAGTTGACCTGCTCTCCAACATGGGTTCAGGCTGTGCCGGAATGTTTGAAACGGCGATAGTCGCTGTTCTCGTTTCGGCAATAGGCGGCCTCGTAAAAGCAAACGGCGGATTTGACGCGGCGCTGCACCTCATAAAACGCATATTCAAAGGCAGAAAAGGCGGACAGCTCGGAATAGGAATACTGGTAAGCGCCATGGACGTAGCAACCGCCAACAACACGGTTGCGATTGTCATGTCCAATCAGATAGCAAAAGAAATGGCGGGAGACTACGGCATTTCTCCCCGCAAAACGGCATCACTGCTTGACACCTTCTCCTGCATCGTGCAGGGCGCTCTTCCCTACGGAGCACAAATACTTGTCGCCATCTCGGCGGCAGCAAGCCTTGGCTGCAGCGTACCCGCATTTGATATAATACCCAACCTTTACTATCCGTTCTTCCTTCTCCTCAGCTCGCTGGTATTCATATTCTTCATACCCGAAAAAACAAAACAGTGCTGACGAATTACTTTTAGAAAAACAAAACAAGCGGCTTGGAAAATTCCAAGCCGCTTGTTTTGTTCTGTCGTCACTCATGCCCCGCAGGGGTATTCTGCGGACTTTTTTCTCTCCGTCATTCTGCGCTCTTTTTTCTCCG
>JAUNNW010000084.1 GCA_030531285.1 Synergistaceae bacterium
GGTTTTCAAAACCGCCCCTCTTCGTCACAGCCTTTATTTGCGATATTTAATTGTCTGACTATTATATACTAACGCAAAAAAACTGCAAGCGGGAAAAATAAACAGCCGGAAAAACCGGTGTCAGCGGTAAAATCAAATGTTGTTCAATGCGGCATCGGCATACGAATCTATAAACTCGGCAGGGGAAAAGACACATTTGTCATTATGTTTGAAATTAATTGCAGAAAGACTATCAGTGTTGGGAATGGTTTTAACAGGAAAGATAGGTCAAAAGGCATAGTATTCTGCTAAAAAATTGCATAGAGAAAATAGCAGAGCGTGCAAGGAGATAGGACATTGGCGGTGACGACGCAGTTTAACACAGGCGGAGCGTTATAGCTCCGCCTGTGTTTTTTGTTTTGTATATTAAGATTGCTTTACAATGTAAATTAAATTTGCTATTATATTGTCGGTTGAGAAAGGAAGGTGTATGAAATGGCAACGGTAGCAGTTAATTACAGAATGAATAAGAAGTTGCGGGACGATTTTTCTGTGTTTTGCAAAAAGTTGGGAATATCAATGTCAACCGCTATGACGCTGTTTGCCGCGCAGGCTGTAAAAGAGCAGCGTATTCCTTTTGAAATTACGGCAGAACCTGATTTGTTTTGGAACGAAGAAAATCAGAGGGCTCTCGCAGAGGCTGCCGCTGATTTCAGAGGAGACAGAAAGCACTTTGCCAAATTTAATCCTGAAGAGAATCTGTAATGTTGGATGTCTATTGGTATGACGATGCCAAAGAACAGTATCTTGAATGGAGAAAAACCGATCGCAGAAAATTTGACAAGGTCAATGAGCTGCTTGAGGAAATTCGCGGCTCGAAACCATACAAAGGCAAGGGACATCCTGAGCCGCTTGCAAATAATCTGTCAGGCTTCTGGAGCCGCAGAATAGACAGAAAAAACAGAATAGTCTATGCAATAGACAAGCAGGGCAGTAAGCCCGCCGTGTTCGTTCTGCAGTGCGGAACTCATTACAGTCAGCACTGACGTTTTGTTGGTGCGGTATTTCAAAAGGTTTTAGTCTTGGTACGGTCAAAATTCAGGCGGAGCGTTATAGCTCCGCCTGTTTTGTTATTCAGTTTTTTTAATTGCCGGATATTTGTCGTAAGGGAGTTTGTCCGGCGTTTCGCGTACAAACTCTGTCTCTCCGCTTTCAGGATTTTGGGCAAGTTTGTCCGAGTATTCCTGCCCGACGCATTTGATTATCCCGCAGCAGTTTTTTGTATCAAGGAATATCGCAAGCTGCGGTATCGCGCCTTTCGTTTCCCGCACCTCTTTCGGCACTATCCGGAGAATGGCTTTCGGAAGTTTTACGTCCCTGCTTTCGCGAAGCGGTATTGTTGTTATGTATTTCAGGCTTCCGTCGTTTGACACCGCGTTGAAGATAAATTTCTGCCGTCTTCTTCGCGAAACTTTTTTTACTGCCGTTCTGCTGTTTCTTTTTATGTCTCCGTACCTGTTCAGCTTTATCTGCTTTTTGGGCCTTTCTTTTTTCTTAACTGTTTTGACTGCCATATTTTTATGTCTCCTCTCGCTGTAAATTTTTGACTGCCGGATAAAAAGTTTGTCCGTGTGCTGTGTGTAAAAAGCGGCAGGCAACAGAAAACTAATTCTGAGCCTGCCGCTAAGAGTCTTTTTTGTCTGCCGGGTGCAAACCGGCCAGTCAGGCGACGGTATGGGATCGTGTGTAGACCTGGAACGAGGGAGTCCCTCAGAGCCGCATTTCTGCGGTGTTCCAGCCATCGTACCTAAATAAGGAACGAGCTTGCCGAGGCTTTAAATTGACTGCGCTTGACGTCAATGCGATTTTTACAGGACATTTCACCGAATACCGACGGTGAAGATGGCTGGTGAGACCCTCCGCCGGTATAATGTTCTGCAGTAAGAGACAGAGAACTCGTCTGCCTCAATACGGGGACAATTATACACGAAACAATGCAAAAGTCAATACCAAAAATGCAGAAAAGCAATAAAAAAATATAAACAATACAATATAACACAATAAAACAAGCGGCAGAGCATTCGCCCTGCCGCTTTGATATTTGATATACGATTGAAATAATTATTTTGCGATGCCGCGTTCTTTGTCTGTTACCGGAATGGTGTCAGCAGTAAAATCAAGCGTTGTTCAATGCGGCATCGGCATATAAATCTATAAACTCGGCAGGGGAAAGGACAGGTCCGTCGTCGGGAAAATGTCTTTTATTGCCGGTGATGAGAATACTGCAAGCTGCTTTTGCCACGGCGTAAAATTTTCTGTCAGCTTCGTCTGTAAAAGGCGTCTCAACAAACGCCGGTATAACAGAAATGCCTTCTGTTTCAATAAAATTCAGCAGCGAATGTACCTGTGCAGGCTTGAATTTGAACTCGGGACGCAGAAGCACTGTTTCATACTCCTGCAAAATTTCCCAACAGTAAACTGCTTTCAGCCTGCGCTCAAGCAGAAGTCCCAAAATCTGCGACGGCGCACGTTTGTTGTGCGACCAAAAAGCAGAAACAAGAACGTTGGTATCAACAACAACGCTGTTAATTTCCACGGCGCGCCCCGCTGATAATGCGCTCAATCTCAGAATCTTCCATACAGCCGTTTTTTGCGGCGGTTTTCTGCATATCGTTAAATGCGATTACCGCCTTTGCCTGACGGATGGCACGGACAGTTTCCTCTATATCGCTGCCTGAAATGTCAAGCATAAGTGCTGCGGGCTTTCCGTTGTTGGTGATAATAACCTGCCCGTCAGCCGCTATATCCTGCCACAATGCCTTTGGCGTGGTTCTCAAATCCCTTGCGGAATAGAAATTCATTCTTATCACCTCGCGGTTATTATACAGAAAGATAGCACGATTGTCTACGAAAATATTACATAATTTTTAATAGCTTCATTGTAACTGAAAAGCAAATCGTTAATTCTGTCTATGTCATAAATACCATTTAGCAGAACTATACCTTTTTATGACAGCGCACCCCAACCTGAACTACTCCATTTGGCTGACAAAATACTCTATTAATTTGTCTTTAAGGCATTTCTAAAAATTAGGGAGCAAAACCGAGAGAAAAGGAGTAAAATAGAAACATAAACAGACGAAAGGGGCAGACAAACCCGGAGGAAGATATATAGTATGAGCTGCAGTTAGAATAATTTCAGATATACAACTGCCGGACATTTACAAGATTCCTTGGTTTAGGAGAGGCAGACGACATTCTTGACGCAAAAACGATATGGCTTTTTAAAGAAACGCTTGCGAGAACAAAAGCGGTGGAAGTGCCCGTTTGACATTTCGTGTCGCAAAGGCGCATATTAATACGCGCTGAGTTTGTTCAAGTAATTACACAAGGGAGCAGGGGACGAAAACCGAAGCCTGAGGGCAGGCGGAGTTCCTTAAAAAGCAACACAACGGGAGAAGGTAAAAACATGGCAGTAGTAATACCAAAAAAAGAAATATTGCCGATGGCGCAACGTGAATTATGGCCTTTTTTGAGAGAAGTCCCGAAAGATTTTGTGTTGTACGGCGGCACTGCGGTTGCGTTGAGGTGCGGACACAGGCAGTCTGTAGATTTTGATTTTTTCTCTACGCGAAACGATCCAAACGTTTTGTCGTCCACAGAAAAGTTGAGTTTTGTATCAAAATACGCCACAAAATGTGATTTACAAACTACTCGTAATAATTCTTCGCAGGCAATTTATAATTTGTGTATGTCAGACAACACAAACGTTCAGGTTACCTTTGTGCGGGATTCAAACTGGATTGGCGGAGCGGTTAAGCAGCCGGATACAGCTTCAGACAATAGGATAAACATTGCATCTCCGATAGACTTGATGGCAACAAAAATTGATTCAATGATACAAAGAAAAGCCATTAAGGATTTTATAGATGTGGCGGAGCTTGTATCCAGCGGGATTTCGTTTCAAAAGGGCTTGTCCGCGCTTTTGGCAATTCGCAAGGATAACCTTGTTTCCGAAATTTCAGATATTAACACGTTTATTGGCAATATGGATTATGACGGAGAAGAGTTTATTAAATCACATTTTTACAAAGACGAAACTATTAATCCAAATTATGTGAGTGTTCTGACGCAGGTCGCAAACATACTTGTCAACGAGGCGGCAAACACTGATTTGCGGGCTGTCATAAAAAACAGTTCTAAAATTAAGGTTTCGGAGGATTTGTCTTTTTCGTTGAGGTATGAGAGATGAAGAAAATCAGTACAAAAGAATTTACAGAGTTTGCGAACAGAAACGTGTATTGGTGGTGCAAACTTAAAACCGCTGAAGTCAATGACGTGCTGGTAATGATTATGGCAAAACATACACCGGCGCTTGAAAAGGAAGCAAGAGAGCGTTTCGGGTTCACAGACGAAGATTTCAGAAATGCCCTTAAAACAGCGCGTCCGGGCATATTTGCGAGGGTAGAGCTTTGGGAAAAAGTTAATCAAAGGCTGGGTATCAATCCGGCGCTTCCATTTCCGAAGTATGACGACAGGGCAGAATATATCCGGCGTATCAGCGCAGAAAAAGACTGCGCCGAACGGATAGCAGCACTGGACAAAAAAACAGCGGATTTAACGGCATACGCACTGAGTTTGTTCAAGTAATTACACAAGGGAGCAGGGGACGAAAGCCGAAGCCTGAGCGGAGGCGGAGTTCCTTAAAAAACAGAAGGAGGATACAAATTATGATGAATAACACAAAGGCAATTATGGCAGCTATTTTTATCGCAGGTATCGCAGCAGGTTACGGGATTGCATACGGCACAAACAAGCCAAGCGCGCGCGAAGCCGAGCTGATTCAGAAGAACGCTGAATTGGAGCGACACTTGGATAGTGTGATTGACATCTTAAACAAAACCCGTCGCGCTAAACAACAGAGTGGTCAATTTGCAGTTAAAGTACCCAATCACCCGACGTATGAAGAAGTAATAGGCAAAACGACAGGAAAGCAGTATAAATACGAATCGCACGGTGCAGTAAATCTTAGGACAGGTAAAGAATAATATGTTTAAAAACACGCGTTTTTTTACTTGCCGCAAATTCGGCATAGTCACAATAAAACAGGCGGCAGAGCATTTGCCCTGCCGCTTTGATATTTGATATACGATGGAGATAATTATTTTGCGATGCCGCGTTCTTTGTCTGTTCCCGGAATAAGGTTGTCACAGAAAGCGGCACAGAGACCGGCTCAAAGATAAAACAACGGCGAAAACGTCCGCCGTTGTTTTGTGTTGTCGCCTAAATAATTATTTTGCGATGCCGCGTTCTTTGTCTGTTCCCGGAATAAGGTTGTCACAGAAAGCGGCACAGAGACCGGCGACTGCCATCGGGGTTTTGAGCACTGCCCAAATCATTCCGCCGAGCATCTGTCCGAAGAAGCCTGTGAAGAGCGCCTGCTGCGTTTCAACCCAGCCGGGGACACCAAGGCACATGAGGAATGAGAAACCGACGATGAGGACGTTTCTCTGGCTGCCCATGTCTGCGCGCATCAAGTTCTGAATTCCGAGTGCGCCTATTGTTCCGAAAAGCGTTATGTATGCGCCGCCGATAATCGGTGAAGGCATGGTTGCTATAAGTGCGCCGAGTTTCGCAAAGAGCGAAAGCAGTATAAGAATTATCGCGCCTATTCTGATTACGTAACGGCTTGCGACGCCTGTGAGCGCCATGAGTCCGATATTTTCCGTGTAAGATGTAGTTCCGACGCTTCCGAGCATACCTGAAATCGCGCAGTTGAAGCCTTCCGCGCCGAGTCCCTTGTTTATTTGTTCCTGTGTCGGGTCATTGACTCCTGCCGCGTACGTGCAGTTATGATAGTCGCCTATTGATTCAATCATGCAGCAGAAGAAACCTGCAAAGATTGCGCCGATTGCGAGACCTGAGAATTTCGGCACGCCCCAGGGCATAAAGAGCTTATAGCGGAACCACGGCGCGTCTGCGACACTCTGGAGGTTGATGTAGGCTGCGTGCCCCGGCGCAAAAACTCCGGCAAGCGAAAGGGCAAGGCAAATCAGATAGGCTGTAACTATCGCTCCGAGTACCGCGAATATGTTAAGGAATTTGTTTTTGCTTACGAGGCTGAACAAAAATACGAGCAGAACAACGAGAAGCGCTATGGGCCAGTAGTTTGCGGCATTAAACTGTACGGCTGTCGGGGCAAGGGTGAAGCCGATAGCCATAATTGTGGGGCCGATGACAACCGGCGTTATGAATTTGCGTACGCGTCCTATTATTTTGGTGTAGCCCAAAAGTCCGAGCGTTATGCCGCCGGCTATAAGCGCGCCTCCGACGTATTGCATTACAACGTCTGCGCCCATAGCTTTGTATGCGCCGACTATGGTGAGTATGGGAGGTATGAAGCTGAAACTTGAACCCTGCACTATTGGCAGTCCGCTTCCGAGTTTAGGGTGTGTCTGAATGAGTGTCGCAATTCCCAT
>JAUNNW010000085.1 GCA_030531285.1 Synergistaceae bacterium
GGCAGTCAAGCCCGCTGTTGAGTGTACCCGAAATTATTTTCGGGCAGATTAAAAAACGGCTTGGGATTTTTTAAAATCTTCCCAAGCCGTTTTGTGATGCCGTTTGTATCTTAGTATTTCGCGTTTCCGAGCCAGCCGCAGCCTACGGCGACAGCTGTTGATGCCCGCAGTATTCTGTTTCCGAGACTGACAGGCACAAAGCCCTCGGCAAGAAGGCGCCGTGTTTCTTCCGGCGACCAGTCGCCTTCGGGACCTATTGCGAGCGCCGTTTTTTTGCCGAAAGCAATCTGCGCAAGCGGCTGTGTGTTTTCAGCCAGCAGCGCCGCGTATTTTTCGGCGCATACCGCAGGGAAGTCAAATTTTTCAAACGGCACCGGTTCGTGCAAGACCGGCGGAGCCGCAGCTCCGCTCTGTTTTGTTGCTTCCGCGAGGATTTTGTTCCAGCGCTTCATTTTGCCGCCGAGCCTGTCGGTTATTTTCGGTACGGAGCGTTCGCAGACAAGCAGATGTATTTCGCTGACGCCTGTTTCGGCAGCGAAGCGCAACGCTTCGTCAAACTGGTCGTTTTTCAGCAGGGCAAGCAGCAAGTGTATTTCACGCGCAGCTTTTTTTTCTTTCGTGCGTGACAGTTCAACAGCGCAGATTTCGCCGGTTCCGCAGTTTTCAAGGCGCAGTTCAATTTTTTCGCCGTCAAGCAGTCCTTCAACCACAGACCCGTTGCAACAGCGGCGCACTTTTACAAGATGTTTCGCCTGTTCTGCGTCAACTTTCCAGACCCCGTTCTCAAAGCGGCAGTTTTCAAGCCTTAATCTTGGCTGCGACACCCCACCAGTCTCCTTCTCTTTTTTCGGCAATGGGGACAAGCCCGTTTTCGTCAAGGATTTTAAGGAAGCGTTCCCTTTCGTTTTCCACCATGCCTGAAAATATCGCCGTTCCGTTTTTGCCTATGACTGCAGGAACGTCGCGTATCATGGTTGAGAGCGGTTCTATGAGTATGTTTGCAAGAAGCAGGTCTGCAGTGTGGTCAAAGCCTTTCAGCAGGTCTCCTGTCGCAAGGTCGATTTTATTCAGGTCAAGTCCGTTGAGTTCAAAGTTTTTGCGTACTTCGTCTATTACGGCGGGATCTATGTCGCGGGCGTAGGATTTTGCCGCGCCTTTTTTGACGGCGTATATTGTGAGTATGCCCGAACCGGTGCCTATGTCAGCGGTCGTCATGCCCGGCTTCGCGTATTCTTCCATGAAGCGGAGAACTATCTGCGTGCTTTCGTGATAGCCCGTACCAAAGGCGCAGCCGGGGTTGATGTAGAGCGGCATTCTGCCGGCTTCTTCCGTTCCCTTGTGCCACGGGGCAAGCACAACTATATTTTCGCCTACGTTGAGCGGCGGGAAGGCTTCTTCTGCCTGCACGTTCCACGGCTGGTTTTCAAGCTTTCCGAAGTCTTCGATTTTTACTGTCGGGAATTCTTTCATTGCGTCAAGCAGTTTATTTTTCCAGTGTTCAAGCGGTTCGTTGCTACGGTAATACGCGCGCAGCATAACCCTGCCCGATGCAAGTTCGTCAAATTCAGTTCCTATACTTTCCGTGTTGTCCGCAAGTGAGAAGAGAACGTCGTCAAGCTCGCGTTCAGCGCTTAGTGTTACGTACCACCAAAATGAGTCCATCTGCGTCACCTTATTTCTGTTTCGGCTGTTTGTTCGGCCGGACAAACATGATTTCGTCAATGCCTTTTATGAGGTAGTCGGGTATTATGCCTATTTTTTTGAAACCCACGGATTCGTAGAGCTGCTTGGCACGGACATTGAAGGTACTTGTCATTATAAACATGTTCGGCGCGCCGGATTGTTCCGCGAGACCGATGAATACGGAGAGAAATTTTTTGCCTATGCCCATGCCGCGGTATTTTTTCTTTACGCCGAGCAGAGCAAGGTATGGAAGCTCCGCAAATCCCTCCATAAGCACAACCATAACTCCGGCGATTTCTCCTTCCGCCGTGCGGGCTATCAGCGTGTTGCCATTTCTTGTAGCGGGGTCGAGCATAAAGGAGAGCGATTCGGGATGCGGTTTGAAATAGTGGTCATGCAGCGCTGAATCGTCAAATACCGGATACATTTCAGGAAGCATAGCTTCCGTTGCTTTTTCAATCGTTACGTGCAATGAAGTCACTCCTTAAATAAAATACAATTATTTTGCTTTTCATTTTGCATTTTACACCGGTGCTATAACATCGTTATTCCATATCTCTTTGTAAGTTCCGCGTATTGCTTTTCAGCTTCTTCGCGCGGACCAATGCTGCTCGTACAGCCTGTGAGAACGAAGATCTGCGGGTCGCGTCCTATTCTTTGAAGTTCTTCGCACAGCTGGCTGATCGTTTCGTACACACAATAGTCCATAGCTTCGCCGACAATAATTATTTTATTGAAATGCGAGACGTATTCAAGCAGTTCAGTGTTGTCTGTCCCGGGCTCGCAGTATTCAGGACGCAGCGCTCCGTAAAATTCGGAGTAAGGTATCCTGCCTTTGCCGAATTTTCGGAAGTCAGCCCTGCGCACCGCAGAGAAGAAGTTTGCCATGTTGGAAAACTGCGGTTCCAAAGCACCGCCCACACTTGCTTCAAGGCAGTGGTACGGCCAGATGCAGAGCTGTTTTTTGCCCTGTTTTTCAAGCGCTTCAAGATATTCGGCGCTTTTTTCCGGCATCGTGCGCGGCATCCAGCGTCCGGCGTTGAGGTCTTTTTTCGTTATTATGGTAAAGGGCTCCGGTTCGTTTCCGTTTTCATCCTGCCACCAGCAGGCGTGAAATATCTGCATCGGGGAGTGGCAGTCGCAGGTTGCGGCAACTGCCGATATTTTTTCAATGTTGTCGTACATAAAGCGCGTCAGCCGTTCAATATCTTTTTTCGCTCCTTTGACACCGAGCGCCCCGTCGTCCATAAAGTCAAGCTGCAGGTCAACGGCAAGAAGAAGCGTTTTTTCAGCGTCTTCCGATGCAGGCGGCAGTTTTTCCGTTGCGGCGAGTGCGAAAAGTTCCGCAGAGGATAGGTGATTTCCCGCTTTGCCTATTGTCTGTACGTCAACTATCTGTTCAAATTGCGTTTTCATTTGTTTTAGTATTTTAGCCTTTTTTAATGCAGGCTTTTCTTCCGCCGGTTATTCTGAGCAGTTCGTCAGGAGATATCGGAAAGAACGCATGGTCTGTTCCTGCCGCTGCCCATACGGTTCCATATTTGAAAAGGTCTTCGTCAAGCAGAGTCAGCGGCTGTTCGGGATAACCGACAGGAGGCACTCCTCCGGGACGGAATCCAGACCATTCAATACATTCTTCGGCTTTGGCAAACGATACGTGTTTCGCGCCGAGCAGCCGTTCGATTTTTTTTGTGTCAACGCGGTTGATGCCCGACATAAGCGCCAATGCCCTTGACTCACCGTGATTGACGCGCAGCAGAATACTTTTCAGTATTTCTTCCTCAGGCGCGCCGACCGCAAAGCTGGCATCGGATACGGTGAAGATCGTCGTTTCTGTAGTTTTGATTTCGGAAGCGCAGTTTACGCTGTCAAGATACTGCCTTACCGCTTTTACAGGTTCAAAGTTTTCTTCTCTCACTTTTTTGTCTCCCCTTGTCCGCTTATTTCATCGGAAGCAGTTCTATGTTGTCTATCGTAAGGTTCGTGAAAGTTGTCGCAAGCGGCACTTTGCCTTCTGACAGATTTTTGTATTCCATGAACATCCTGACGTATGCCCTGTGAAACGAATTGTTTTTTTCCGTACTGATGACAGAGCGCAGTATAGGAAGCAGCTGCTTGTACACGTCCGGAACAGGAATGAACGCAGGACCTTCAGAGGTAAGTTTTATCGTGTATATGAAAGAATAGCATCTTTTTCCGCTGAGAGTTGTTGCAGGTATGGAGGGCGAAACGTATAGTGCGCAGTTTTTCGGAGTGCGTATTTTTGTCGGCACCGCATCCCAGCGTGTATATTCGTACGGTGAGGAACAAACGTATATTTTCGCGAGTCTGCTGAGAACGCCTACCCAGAGATGAATTCCGGCTTTTTCGTTTTCGTTGTTGAATGAGATTCGCCAAAGAAGGTCCGGCGTTTTGTCACCGTCAACGTCATAGAAAAATTTGCTGTCCGCAATGTACGAGAGTCCGTCCAGCTGTCCTATTCTTCTTGATGCCTTCGGCGTACGAAGCCAGGCAGAGACAATATTGCCGTTTGCATCCTGGTCGTAGGCAAGAGATACTGCCGGGTTGTTGACACGCAATATGTTCGTTTTGACTGCATCGGTGTTGTTGTTTGCACCGGGAAGCAGCGTTACAGAAGCCGTAAGCATTATCAGAAAGACAGGAACAACAAGTATCTGAAGCTTTCTCGTGTGTTTTGCTCCTGCAAATTTTTTTGCCGCCTTTCTTACATCATGCAACATTTTGGAGGAAAACACTTTCAGGCTTCGCGGAGTCTTTGTGTTTTCGTTTTCTGTCAATCCGTATTTTTTCGGATGAATCCCAAACATGTCATTTTCTCCTTTGGCAGTTCATCAAGCATCTCTTTTACTGTTTTTTTCAGCAGCGGATGCACAAAGTCAGGTGCTATGTCATTCAGCGGAACCAACACAAATGCTCTCTCGTGCATGTATTTGTGCGGAATGGTAAGTTTTTCGCCGGCAATAACTTTGTCTTCGAAGAACACTATGTCTATGTCTATTGTCCGCTGCCCCCAGCGTGTTTTGCGGAGCCTTCCGAGCATAGCTTCGATTTCGTTGATTTTTTCAAGCACTTCGTATGCACCAAGTTCAGTTTCTATACCAATGCACATGTTTAAAAATTTCGGCTGGTCAGTTATACCCCACGGTTCTGTTTCATATACACGGCTTTCTTCGGTTATTTCAAATATGTCCGCAAGCATTTCAAGTGCCTGCAAGAGCATTTCAGTTCTGTCACCTTCATTGGAGCCAAGCGACAGCCACGCTTTATGCATGTTTCAATGCCTCGCAGAAATCTGCCGTACGCCTGTTTGCCGCAACGTCGTGAACCCTTATATATTCAACGTTCTGCAATACGCAGAGCGCTGTGACCGACAGAGTGGCTTCCAGTCTTTCCTCCGCTTTCAGTTCCGCACCAAGGAAACGCTTTCTTGAAACTCCGGCAAGCAGAGGGATTCCGAAGCCTCGGAAGGCACATAAATTTTTCAGCAGATACATATTTTGTTTTTCGTTTTTGGCAAAACCGAAGCCGGGATCAAGAATTATTTTTTCGCGTTTCAGTCCTATTTTCTCTGCAAGTTCTACCCTCTGTTCAAAGAAACTGTTTATTTCAAGCAGTATATTGTCATATTCGCACATTCCGTCCATAGTCACAGATGTTCCGCGGCTGTGCATAAGAACGTAACCCGCTCCGTGGTCGCGGCAGGCTTTCACGATATTTTCATCTGCAAGACCCGATACGTCATTAATTATATCGGCACCTTTTTGAAGTGCCTCCTCAGCAACCGAAAAACGGGTCGTGTCAACAGATATTTTGATGTCCGGCAGAGCTGCGCGTATTTCAGGCAGAACCGTGCGAATTTTTTCAAGCTCTTTGTTTTCATCCGTTCTTTCCGCTCCGGGGCGCGTGGATTCGGCTCCCAGATCAAGAAGGTCCGCGCCTTCGGATACAAACTGTTTTGCCCGGCTTACCGCGTCTGAAACTGCCGTTCTGCTTTCTGCATAAAAAGAGTCATCCGTGAGATTTATTATGCCTGCAATTTTTGTCCTGACACACACAGCGTCGGCAGAGCATTTTTTTATGTCGTCCGCAAGTTCAGGAAATCCCCACCACGGCATCTGTTTCAGCTTTTCGCAGACCGCTGCGAGCTGCTTTTTATCCGCAAACATCAAGACCCTGCTTGCGTTAGCACGGCAGTCAACCGCATGGGCGTGCACGGCGGCATCGCCGCCTGCGGAGAGCAGTTCCTGTTTCAAGATGTTTGCCGCAGCACACGGCATTGAGTTTACGAGAAGTGTCAGGGTTTCGCGCCTGTTTTCAAAAAACGGCAGACTTGCCGGATTTGCACCGATTTTTTTCAGTTCTTCAGCCAGTTCGTTTTTGCCGTTTACGGAAATTCTGCAGACTCGCATCAGTTAAACTCTCTGACAAAGGATATTCCCCGCAGATGCTCAACGCTGTTTGATTTAATCAGCGTATATCCGCGTTCCGGCGTATGAACGAGGCAGGAGCAGGAGGCGTTGTCAAGGTGTATGCGCCACATGTACGGCTTGGCTATTCCCAAAGCAGCGGCTATAAGCGGTTTCAGCACGCCGCGGTGCGAAACAATTGCAATCCGCGCCCCGCGGTGAGAGTTGACTATTCCGTTCAGCGCGGCAAACGCGCGCGCCTGCACGTTGTC
>JAUNNW010000086.1 GCA_030531285.1 Synergistaceae bacterium
GCAGGACGCATATAAACGTTTCCTGCCCCTACATTTACAAAAACGACAAAACTGTTTCAAATGGCAACCTGATTTTGAAAAAAATCCATAAAAGATTTTACGCCTGCTTAACAGCGGGCGTTTTTTTATGCAAAAACGCGTAACGGTTTCCGTTTTGCATACGAAAGCCGTCTTTGTATATAGAGCGGCAGAAACGGAAAAACGAAACGCCGCGAATAAAAATCCTTATATGGAGGTGAAACGAAATGGCAAGTTTTGAAAACGAGAGCATGTCAATGAAATTTTCGCTTACCGTGGACGATGCCAAGAAAACGGTATCTGTAAGCAAGATTTCGCCTACTGCGACGGCAAACACTCTCAACTCTGTTGCGGACAGCTTCAAACCGCTGTTTGTCGCAACGCCGACTGCCGTCAAACGCAGCAGCGTTGACCTCATCGAGGAATAGCGAACAAAACAAAGAAACGGCGGAATTTAACGGAAAGGAGAATACGAAAATGGCAGTAGAAACCACGAGAAAACTCAAAATGAAATTTCTTAAAGGCGATGGCAGCGATCACAACATAATCCTGAACTACGTCAAAGACGGCCTTGAAGAAGGCTCCGGCGCGCAGCTTGTAAAAGCGGCGATGGACGAAGTTGTGTCACAGCAGCCGATAGCCGGAAGCATTGCCTCCGCAAACGGCGCGGAAGTCATTGAAACTACGAAAACCGACGTTGAAATGTAAGCGTCAGAGCGGGGAGCAAAAAGCAAAACGCCGAAAGCCCCCCGCTTCATTTCAAAAAAAACGAAAGGGCGATTAAATGGAAGAAAACTTTGAAACCTCTGAAAATTTTGAACACGAAGAAACAGAAGAAACAATAGAACGATTTGAGAAATTTGAAAACTTTGAGAACTTTGAAAGCTTTGAAAAACTTGAAAAAACGAACGAAACAGCAAACGACAACACGGACGAAGAATTTGACTACGACGGCTGGCGTATGCACCGTTACGACGGCTATGAAGGAAAACTGACGGAAGAAATCATTGTCTGCAAATTTGAAGCCTACATACGCAAACTGGCGGGACAAAGCCAAGGCGGGGGCGCGGAATACGACGACCTCGTACAGGCAGGAATGGAAGCGGCGGTAAAAGCCTTCCGCGGGCATGAAAACGATGCCGGACTGCTCCGCTACCTGCAAATAAAAATAGCGGGCGGAATAAAAGACGAAGCGGAAAGACAAAGACGGCAGGCAAGATATTCCGGCGCGGAGCTTGACGAAACAGACGAAACAGCGGGAACTGCGGTAAAAGAAACCGCGGGCGAATACGGGCTTGACGACTGGAACGCAAGAGAAAAAGCCATGTTTGAAAAAATATCCTCCCGCCTCACAAAAGAAGAAATGATTGAAGTCCGGCTGCTCTACGAAGGAACCTCAAAACGCAGAACAGCGGCAATACTTGGAATATCCCACACGGCGGCAGGCAAACGGGCGGAAAAAATCAGGCGGAAACTTGAACCGCTCAAACCGTGGCTGCAAGACATGACAGAATACAAATGCACGGGCGACTCAATGCCATTTGCGAAAATAAAAACAGAAAACACAAACTGCGAAAGGAGCAAAAAGCAATGACGAAAAACAAACGGGTACACGTCGGCACGAGATTTGACAGGCAGCTGCACAGGCAGTTCAAATTTCTTGCGAAACTCAGCGGACAAACAATGCAGGGACTTCTTGTCTCCCTTGCGGCACAAAGCGTTGAAACGGCGCGGGACGGACTTGCGGACGAAACGGACGAAACAGAAACCGACTGAGCGGCTGCAACACGCAGCCGCTATTTTTTGAACGAGGTGGTAACAATGGGCGATATTTCAACGCATTTTTCAAAGCGTGAGCTGCAATGTAAGTGCGGCTGCGGCAAGTACGTCCCGAACGAAAAACTGCTGAAACTGGCGGAGGCGGTGAGGATTATTCTTGACTGCCCGATGACGGTTACGAGTTCTACACGGTGCAAAAAGCATAATTCAAGCCCTAAGGTCGGCGGTGAGCCGAACAGTAATCATCTTTACGGTGAAGCTATGGATTTTACTTGCAGGCTTGGGGCGCGTAAAGCGTATGACAAGATTATTGCCGCTTGGCGAAACGGTGAATTGCCGCTGCTTGGCGGAATTGGGCTGTACGTCGGCAAGAACTTTGTCCATATTGACGTAACAAAGGCGGCGGACGGACATTTGCGGAGGTGGAACGGTTAAATGGAAATCAACGGCGTAAAGGAAATGTTAGAGTTTATTTTGACAATTTTCGCTTTTGTCGGCGGTATGTACGCCGCTGTAAAGTTTGCAATTCAGACGGCTATCGCACCGCTGAAACAGACGCTTGAAGCGTTGACGGAAGCGGTACGGGAATTGCATAAAAAACTGTCGGAGCAGGATAAAACAATTCACGAAGCGAACGAAGAAATAATCGGCTTGAAACACAACGTAAAAGAGATTTACAGGCGGCTTGATAAAGTTGAGGGCAAAACAGATGAGTAAGTTTTTGTACGACGTTAAATCCACGCTGTACGCATCGGACGGTTTTATGTCGCTTTACCGCCTTATTACCGCCGTTGCGTTCGTCGCTCTCGTGGCAATAAGCGTAACGGAGCTTGTAACAGGCAAGGCGTTTTCTCACTACAACGAGTTCGCTCTGTTCACGGGCTCAATGGCTACGCTGTCATGCGGAAACAAAGCGGTTGACAAATGGGGCAGACGAAATGACGGCGAATAAAAAACTGCTTGCGGTATTGTTTGTCGTTCTTGCCGTACTGCTTTTTGTTTCGTGGAGCAGGGACAAAGAAAATCCGTCCGCTGAATTGCAGACCGCAAAACAGGCTGTAAAATCCGCAGAATTGACCGCAGGGCGGGCGGAGAGCGATTATGTTACAGTCAGAGATAGAAATATAGCACTTGAAAAGGGGGCGGCGAAAAATGCCGTTAAAACGCTTTCTGAAGATTATTGCGGCGACACTGACGCTGTGTTTGCTTTTTCCCAGCTTGTTGTTCGCGCAAGAGAATACAACCGGCGGCAGCTTGACGGTCAGCATTGACGACCTGCGGCAGGTTACGATTTACGCCGAAGCAATGGAAGCGGAAAACGCCGCGCTGAAATCCTCGCTTGAAAGCGAACGTGCGGCGGTGGCGGACATGCTTAAAGCTGTCAATGACGAACGACAGGCCGCGCAGAATTATCAGGCAATGCTTGAAGCGCAGAATACCGCGCTTAAGTCGGAATCCGACAAACTGCGGCGCGGCTCAAGCCGTAAAAATTATATAATGGCAATACTCGGCGCAGCGGTCATCACGCTTGCCGTAACGAGATAATTAAAGGCGGTTGTCCTCACGGGCAGCCGCTTTTTTTATTGTCTCAAAGCGTAATCGTTATCTGCGGTTTCGGCGGTATAGGCGTACCCTCTCTGACAGCGTCTAAAAAATCCGAATACCACTGCACCATCGCAACCCTCAAATCCCAGTGCCGCGCTCTGTTGTACGCGCCTCTGACGCTGTCCTTTTCTCCGTGAGCAAGCTGAAGTTCTATCGCGTCGGGGTAAAACTGATATTCATTCAGCACAGTGCTTGCCATGGAACGGAAGCCGTGCGGGGTCATTTCCTCTTTGGCAAAGCCCATAATCCTCAAAGCGGTGCGGACAGCCTCGCCGCTCATACAGCGTCCGTCTCCTCTCGGTGACGGGAACAAAAACCGACCGCCGCCCGTATAACGCCGAAGCTCCGACAGCATTTCAACAGCCTGACGGCTCAGCGGCACATAATGAGCCTGACGCAGCTTCATCTTCTCCGCCGGAATAATCCACACGCCTTTTTGTACGTCAAACTCGCGCCATTCCGCCTGACGTATCTCATTCGGACGGCAGAACGCGAACGCTGACAGCTTCATCGCGCATCGCAGCACGATATTCGGATAACCGTACAAAGCCCTCATCAGACCGCCGATTTTATCCGGCTCCGTCAGCGCGGAAAAATGCCGCACCTTATGCGGCGACAACCGCCCCGCAACGCCTGCCGCCGGATTAACGGAAGCCTGTCCGCAGTCAATGGCGTACTTGAAAACCTGCGATACAATCTGACAGCATTTCTTCGCTGACGCAAACCGTCCCTCGTCCTCAAGCGAACGGCAGAACGCCAGCACCGCCGGCGCGGTAATCTCGTCCAGCCTCATACCTCCAAGGTTCGGAAGAATACGCTTGCGCAAATACTTTCTGACCGCCGACATAGTATTCTCCGCCAGACGTTTCTCCGCAAACGCGACATAAGCCTCCGCCGCAGACGCGAAATCACCCGATATTCTCGGCGCGGCAAACGGACTGCCCCGCAGCTCCGCCGCCTTCGCCCTCGCGTCCTTCAGCGAAACATCGGGAAACTGTCCTATCCCTCTGCGATACTCCTTCCTGTTATGGTAAATCCTGCAAATCCAATACTTAGACCCGTTCGGGTGAACCTCAAGCAGCAAGCCGCCGCCGTCAGACAAACAAAACGGCTTATTCCTCGGCTGCGCCGCCTTAATCTCCTGCACTGTCAGCTGCATAAAACCCCTCCCGCCGTATAAAACAGACCCAAACATACGCTTTATACGAAATTTTATACAGTTTAGCACATTTATTAACACTTATAAACACTTATAAACATTTAGTAACATTTAGTCAAAAATCAGCGATAAATACAGACTGTCACAGGCTCTACGCAACAAAAAACCGCACCATTACTGGCGCGGCGAAAATAGACTTGGTGGAGACGCGGGGAATCGAACCCCGGTCCAACATGAGCCAATCTGGGAGGCTCTACGAGCGTAGTCTTTGCTTAAATCTCGCCTTTGGCTGTCGCAAAGACAAAGCTGCCAAAGGCCAGTCTTTCCTAAAATCTCAAAACGCTTCCGAAAAACGCTGGAACGTTTCCAGCCGTCATTGTGACGCCCTTCTGAAATTCAACGGCCGAAACCCCAGAGAGCGCGCTGCTTTTAACTAAGCTGCGAGTGCGTAATCGTTTTTGACGATTATTTTTTTGGAGCCGGATTATCGAGGTTTCTCCATCCTCGACCCGCTCCTCCCGATCCTCCGCATGCTGTCGAAACCATACGTCCCCAATATTAGTATATCAAAGTGCTTTAACTTGATAAGCAGATTCTATCCTCTGTCTTTCACAGCTCTCTGCATTTCGCGTTCGGCATCGCGCTGCGCTATCGCCTCGCGTTTGTCGTGCAGCTGCTTGCCCTTTGCAAGCGCGAGTTCGCACTTTGCCCAGCGCCCCTGTTTTATGTAGAGCTTGAGCGGTACAAGCGTGAACCCCTGCTCGCGCGTTTTTTGAAAAAGCTTCAGCGCCTCTTTCTTATGAACAAGCAGCTTGCGTGTGCGAAGCGGATCAACGTTATAATGCGTGCCCTTATCATACGGCGAAATATGCACGTTTTCAAGCCATAGTTCGCCGTTCTTTACCACCGCGTAACCGTCCTTAAGATTTGCGCGGCCGTCGCGCAGCGACTTAATCTCCGTTCCGGTCAGCACTATGCCGGTCTCAAACGAATCAACTATAAAATAATCGTGACGCGCCTTTCTGTTCTGCGCTACAGTCTTATCCTCCGGCACAGCCATCCCTCCTTCCGAAACGGAAACAGATTATAACAAAATTACGGCAAAAACTCAAAAGCCGCAATCAGACTGGTCAGCACCGCAAACTTATACACAGCGGTTACGACGTTGCAGGCAACGATAATCCTCGCAAGCCACGCCCAAAGGAAAAATCCGTTATACTTGCTTGCGGCATTCCAAACGCCGACAAGAACTATAAAACCGTAAATCAGCGGCAAAATCAAAGCAAAAGGCTCAACAGACACCGGAAGGAAAATCATAACCACCCACGCAAACATATACGCAAGCATATTGCCTACAACGCCATACAGCCAGTACGTTCTGCCAAGAGAATAATTTCCCTCCCAAAGATTCTGATAAAAGCCCTTTCCATTATCCACTTGCAACACTCCAGTCATTGCCCTTTATAACTACTCTCTCATCCAGCCTGTTTTTTCAAGTTCATCCTTATCTTCCTGCGGACTGTCTTTCGTAATCGGCTGATGATGCGGGGCATTGTGCTCGAAAACAAAAAACGCCGCACACGCCGCAAGCAAAAGCACTATCTTCAACGCTGCCATATCCGCACCTCCATTACCTTTCTCTGCAATGCCATTATTATATAATACGGAAACGGAATTGTAACCGTAGAAATACTTATCTTATTGCTCCCTAAAAAACACCAAAGTTTTCAAAAATTTTACAAAACTTTTCAAAATT